>JBJDZO010000155.1:0-2978 GCA_051868095.1 Butyricicoccus sp.
GTTCTTTTTCCTGTCCGTTTTGGAGGACACCGGCTATCTCGCGCGCATCGCGTTCGTCATGGACACCCTGCTGCGCAAGATCGGCCTGTCGGGAAAGTCGTTCGTGCCCATGCTGATGGGCTTCGGCTGCACGACCCCGGCGGTTATGGCCGCACGCACCATGGAAAACGAAAAGGACCGCCGTATGACCATCATGCTGACGCCGTTCATGTCGTGCGGCGCCAAGCTGCCGGTATACGCGCTGTTCGCGCACGCCTTTTTCCCGGGACATACCGGTCTGGTGACCATCAGTCTGTATGTGCTCGGCATTTTCATGGCGATTGTCGCGGGCTTTCTTCTGAAAAAGACCGTGTTCCGCGGGGTTTCGTCGGGTTTTGTGCTCGAGCTGCCGACCTACCGCCTGCCCACCTTCAAAGGCACGGTACGCAACATGCTCGACCGTGCCAAGGACTTCCTGACCAAGGCCGGTACGATCATCTTCCTGATGAGCGTGCTCATCTGGCTGCTCCAGAACTTCACGCTCAGCCTGTCGGTGGCGGAGACCTCGGCGGATTCCATCCTCGGCCAGTTCGGCCAGTTCATCGCGCCGGTTTTTGCGCCGCTCGGCTTCGGCACCTGGGAAGCCGCGGTTTCACTGCTGACCGGTCTGGTCGCCAAGGAAGCGGTAGTCTCCACGCTGGCTGTGCTGTTCGGCACCGGCGGCGACAGCGCCGCGCTGTCCAGCCTGCTCGCGGGCAGCTTCACTCCGCTGACCGGATACTGTTTTCTGGTCTTTACTCTGCTTTATATGCCCTGTATGTCCGCTTTCGCCACCATCAAGCGCGAAATGGGCGGATGGCACTGGGCGTTTGGTTCGGCAGCGTTCCAGATCGCTCTGGCGTGGCTGACCGCGTTCGTTATTCACACCGTCGGCAGTCTGATTCTGCTGTAAGCAACATCTTTTGGGAGGAATTATGGCACTCATTCGGGAATCGGGGGAAAATTATCTGGAGCTGATTCTGGACATCTCACGCGAGCAGGGTTCGGTGCGTTCGGTCGATATCGCGCGCCGTCTGGGCGTATCACGCGCATCGGTGTCCAAAGCGCTCGGCGTGCTGCGGGAAGCCGGCATGGTCGAACCGGCCTATTACGGCAAGGTGGTTTTGACCGAAGCCGGACTGGAGCGCGCGGCTGAAGTGTGCCGCCGTCACGAACTGCTGTGCCGTTATCTGGTGGAGGTGCTGGGCGTGCCGCGCGAAATCGCGGAAACCGACGCCTGCCGCATGGAGCATGTGGTAAGCGCTGAAATGATTGCCCGGCTGAGCGAAGCGCTGGAAAAGGAATAAGCGAAAGCCCTCGGAGGTTTCCGGGGGCTTTTTCATGCAGTTTGCCGGTATGCAGCGCATGTTCGGTCTGCTATAATAGCGTCGAAACCATGAATTTCCCGGAGGAACCCCGTTATGATTAAACTGATTGCCGCCGACATGGACGGCACCCTGCTGGACAGCCAGCGCCGTCTTTCCCCCAATCTGCCCGCCCTGCTGCGGCAGCTTTCTGACAAGGGAATCCGCTTTACACCCGCTTCCGGGCGGCAATATTACAACCTGATTGAACAGTTTCCGGGCTTAGAACACGAGCTGCTGTTCATCGCGGAAAACGGCGCGATGACAGTGGACCGCGGCAAGACGCTGTTTGTGGATGAAATCCCGCTGGACGATCTGCGCGGGCCGCTGGAAATTGCCCGGAAAGCCAAAGGCGTTTACACCGTGCTTGCCGGTGAGAAAACCGCTTATTGCGAGGACGATGAGCCGGTTTTTCGGGAAAATGCGGATATGTATTATGCCAGACTTCAGCGCGTACCCGATTTGCTGGAAGCCGCGCGGCATGACCGCATCTGCAAGATGGCTTTCTTTGAGGCTGCCGGTGCCGAACAGGGCTGCTACCGGCTGCTTCAGCCCTGCGCCGCACGGTTTCAGGTGGTGCTGTCGGGCGAAAACTGGGTCGATCTGATGAATCCGGGCGTCAACAAGGGCCGCGCAATGCATGCCCTCCAGCAGCAGCTCGGCATCACGCCGGACGAATGCATGGCCTTCGGCGATTACCTGAACGACACCGAGCTGCTCGAATCGGTGACCCATTCCTTCGCCATGGAGAACGCGCACCCGCAGCTCAAGGCCATCAGCCGTCACATTGCGCCTTCAAATGACGCGGACGGCGTTGTGCGCGCCGTGCGGGACTATCTGGGCCTGTGAAATCTGCCGAAATTTGCCGCACCCGCTTGACATCTGCAAAGACGGGTGTACAATAAAAATATCTCTAACAGAGTAGGAACCTGTGCGTCAAGTGCCGGTGGAACGGGGAGTTGTCCATCGGACGAAAGAGTTCGCCTCTGCGGTACCGGTTCCGCATCCCGCTGTTACATATGGATGAGGGACACCTCGAAATGTGTAGCAACAAGCATTTTGGAGGTGTCTTTTTGTATGTCTAAAATTGTAAATCTGTTCCGCAGCTCGGCCCGTGAGCTGCGCACCACGCGCTGTCTGGCGCTGACCGCGCTGTTCATCGCGCTCAACGTCACGCTCGATTTGACCGGTCTGACACTCAAGCTTTCGACCGAGCTGCGCATTGGCTTCGGCTTCCTGTGCAACGCGGCAATCGGCATGCTGTTCGGCCCGGTGGTTGGCATGCTGGCTGGTTTCTGCACCGATGTGCTCGGTTATTTTGCCGGCAATATGTCCATGGGCGCGTATTTCCCGGGTTACACGCTAACGGCCATTGTCGGCGGCCTGATCTGGGGTCTGTGGCTGTACCGCCCGGACACCGGTATCTCCGGGGACAGCCGCATCAAGCGCATCGGCCGCGTGGTTGGCGCCAAGGCGTGCATCAATCTGTTCTGCAATATCTGCCTCAACACGCTGTGGCTGACGATCACCGGCGGCAAGGCATTATCGCTTCTTCTACCGCTCCGCGTGGTAAAAAACGTGACACTTCTTCCTGTT
>JBJDZO010000156.1:0-2971 GCA_051868095.1 Butyricicoccus sp.
TGGATCACTTTGCACCGAACAAGGATATCAAGTCGGCGCAGCAGTGTCTGGAATGCCGCGAGTTCGCGCACAAGCACGACATCGTGAATTTCTACGACGTCGGTGAGATGGGCGTCGAGCACGCGCTGCTCCCCGAAAAAGGCCTGACCGCTCCCGGCGAGCTGATCATCGGCGCGGACTCCCATACCTGTACATACGGCGCGCTGGGCGCGTTCTCGACCGGCGTTGGCTCGACCGACCTCGCAGCCGGTATGGCGACCGGTAAGGCATGGTTCAAGGTACCGAGCGCAATCAAATTTGTGCTCAAGGGCAAGAAGGCGCCGTGGATTTCGGGTAAGGACGTGATTCTGCATATCATCGGCATGATCGGCGTGGACGGTGCGCTGTATCAGTCCATGGAGTTCACCGGCGAAGGCGTTCACGAGCTGTCGATGGACGACCGCTTCACCATCTGCAACATGGCAATCGAAGCAGGCGCAAAGAACGGCATTTTCCCGGTTGATGACAAAACCATGGAGTATATCAAGGGCCGTGTAGACCGCGACGTGACTGTATTCGAGGCCGACGCGGACGCGGAGTACACCGCGACCTACGAAATCGATCTGTCCACCCTGCGCCCGACTGTTGCGTGTCCGCATCTGCCGGAGAACACCAAGACGGTGGATGAACTGGGCAAGATCGAGGTTCAGCAGTCGGTGATCGGTTCGTGTACCAATGGCCGCATCGAGGACATGCGCATTGCGGCGTCCATCCTCAAGGGCCGTCATGTAGCACGTGATGTGCGCACCATCGTCATCCCGGCGACTCAGGCGGTTTATCTCCAGTGCATCGAGGAGGGTCTGGCCAAGATCTTCATTCAGGCGGGTGCGATCATTTCTACCCCGACCTGCGGCCCGTGCCTTGGCGGCTATATGGGCATTCTTGCGCAGGGCGAGCGTGCGATTTCTACGACCAACCGCAACTTTGTCGGTCGTATGGGTCATATCACGAGCGAAATTTATCTGTCCAGCCCGGCGGTTGCGGCCGCATCGGCTGTAAAGGGCTACATTTGTGCGCCCGAGGATCTGGACTAAGGGAGGAAAACCGACATGGTTGTAAAAGGTTCTGTTTTTAAATACGGCGATAACGTCGATACCGACGTTATCATTCCGGCGCGCTATCTGAACATCGCGGACCCCAAGGAGCTGGCGACCCACGCGATGGAGGATATCGACACTGAGTTTGTCAAGAAGGTACAGCCGGGCGATATTATCGTGGCAACCCGCAACTTTGGCTGCGGCTCGTCCCGTGAGCATGCGCCGCTTGTTATCAAGGAGAATGGTGTATCCTGCGTCATCGCGTCCTCGTTTGCGCGCATCTTCTACCGCAACGCGATTAACATCGGCCTGCCGATTCTCGAGTGTGAGCCAGCAGCGAACGCGATCATGGCGGGTGACACAGTTTCCATTGACTTTGATACCGGCGTCATTACCAACGAGACCAAGGGCGAAAGCTATCAGGCGGTTGCGTTCCCGCCGTTTATCCAGAATATCATCGCGGACGGCGGTCTGCTCAAGAGCCTGAAAAAGAGAGGATTCTAAGCCATGAAGTACAATATTGCGGTAGTTAAGGGCGACGGCGTTGGCCCGGAAATCGTATCCGAGGCCATGCTGGTACTCGACAAAATCGGCGAGAAGTTCGGCCATGAGTTCTGCTATCAGGAAGTGCTGGCCGGCGGCTGCTCGATTGATGCGAACGGCATCCCGCTGACGCAGGAGACCATCGACATCTGCAAGGCAGCCGATTCGGTGCTGCTCGGCGCGGTTGGCGGCCCGAAGTGGGACAATGTCCCGTCGGAGAAGCGTCCGGAGAAAGCGCTGCTTGGTCTGCGTGCGGCACTCGGCTTGTTCGCCAACATCCGTCCGGCGATGATGTACAAGGCGCTGGCGGACGCCTGCCCGATCAAGCCGGAAATCATTGGCGACGGTTTTGATATCGTCGTTTGCCGCGAACTGACCGGCGATGTATACTTCGGCAAGCATTTCCGCAAGGAAAGCGACTGCGGCTGGGGCGAGATGGGCTGCGATGAAATGAATTACTCGGTATATGAGGTAGAACGCATTGCCCGCCGTGCGTTTGAGATGGCGCGTGTCCGCTCGAAGAAGGTCACTTCGGTCGATAAGGCCAATGTACTTGAGACTTCGCGCGTTTGGCGTGAGACCGTAACCCGCATCGCGAAGGAATATCCGGACGTTGAACTGAACTACATGTACGTGGACAACGCGGCTATGCAGCTCGTGCGCAACCCGGGCCAGTTTGATGTTATCGTGACCGGCAACCTGTTCGGTGATATTCTGTCGGACGAGGCTTCCATGATCACCGGTTCGATTGGCATGCTGCCGTCCGCGTCGCTCAACGAGAGCGGCCGCGGCATGTACGAGCCGATTCACGGTTCAGCGCCGGACATCGCGGGCAAGGGCATTGCCAACCCGATTGCGACCATCCTGTCGTGTGCAATGATGCTGCGCTATTCGTTCGGCCTGTCCGCAGAGGCGGATGCCATCGAGGCAGCGGTTGAGAAGGCACTGAACGATGGCCATCGTACCGGCGACATCGCCGCGAAGGGTGACAAGGTCATCGGCACCCATGAGATGGGCGAAATCATCCGCGCAAACATCTAAAAACCGGATTTTTAGGGACTGCTCCAGATGGGGCAGTCCTTTTTCTTTTCCTCCCGCATAGAATGCAGAGGAGGGAGGTGAAGATTTGGACTATCTTTCCCAGTTTATCGACCCACAGTATGCCATTCTCGTAGCGATTCTGTACTGCATCGGCAGTGTAATCAAACACACGGAAAAGGTGAACTGCCGCTGGATTCCTATGATTCTGACCGTTCTTGGTGTTGGGCTCGCAGCGCTCAGTGTGTTTGGAAGCGGAGACTATGGCTCGATCGCTACCGGATTGTACCATGCCGCCGGACAGGGGATTCTGT
>JBJDZO010000157.1:0-13030 GCA_051868095.1 Butyricicoccus sp.
CTTCAGGGCAGGGTGAAATTCCCGATCGGCGGTAAAGTCCGCGAGCGCTTTTGCGCAGGATTCGGTGCAACTCCGGAACCGACAGTATAGTCTGGATAGAAGAAGATGATGCATGCCTTTTTGCCATGGGTAAGCTGCCCATGGATATCCCTTTTTGACGTGTATTTTCCCCTGTAAGAACTTGTGTTTTTACAGGGGATTTTTATTTTCCTCATGTTGCAGATGCTTTCGGCGAATAGAAAGGAAGTGCCTCAAATGGATGAACTCTTTATGAGGCGGGCTATGGAACTCGCACGGCGCGGTATCGGCTGGACAAGTCCCAATCCGCTCGTTGGCGCGGTGGTCGTCAAGGATGGCCGCGTGATCGGCGAGGGCTGGCACGAACGCTGCGGCGGTCTGCATGCTGAGCGCAACGCACTCAAAAACTGCACGGAAGACCCGGCAGGCGGCACGATTTACGTTACGCTTGAGCCATGCTGTCACTATGGACGCACGCCGCCCTGTACCGAAGCGATCATTGCGGCAAAGCTTGCGCGCGTGGTCTATGGGTCGTTTGATCCCAACCCCAAGGTGTGCGGCAAGGGCGCACAGCAGCTCCGCGAAGCGGGCGTGGTGGTCGAAGCCGGATTTCTCCGGGACGAATGCGACGCGCTGAATCCGATTTTTTTCCATTACATTACCCACAAAACGCCGTTTATCGCGCTCAAATATGCGATGACAGCGGATGGCAAAATTGCCACACATACCGGCGCATCCAAGTGGATCACCGGCAGCGAAGCGCGGGAGCATGTTCACGCGCTGCGGCATCAGTATCGCGGTATTCTTGCCGGAGTTGGTACCATGCTGGCCGATGACCCGCTGCTGAACTGCCGGATGGAGGGCGGCCGCGATCCGGTGCGCGTCATCTGCGACAGCAAACTGCGCACGCCGCTGGACAGCCAGCTTTGCAAAACCGCGCAGGACATTCCGCTTATCATCGCCACGGCGGTAGACGAACCAGAAAAGCGTGCGGCGCTGGAAGCCTGCGGCGCCGAGGTCTGGGTGCTGCCGGATGAAAACGGCAAGGTCGATTTAACCGCCCTGATGCAGAGGCTCGGTGAGCGTGAGATTGACAGCCTGCTTGTGGAGGGCGGCGGTACGATGCATGAAGCGCTGCTCCGCGCTGGGCTGTATCATCGCGTGTATGCGTTTGTCGCGCCCAAGCTGTTCGGCGGGCGGGACGCCAAAACCCCGGTGGAAGGCCAAGGCGTAACGACACCGGATGAGGCGTATGCGCTGCGGCTGACCGATGTGCAGCACTTTGGCCGCGACCTGCTGCTGACTTACGACAGGGAGGACTGAAATGTTTACCGGAATCATAGAAGAAGTCGGCACCGTGCGCCGGGTTTCGACCGGTGCGGCATATGGTACGATTGATATTCAGGCGCGTACCGTGCTCGAGGGCACCAAGCTGGGCGACAGTATCGCGGTGAACGGCGTATGTCTCACCGTGACCGGTCTTTCATCGGACGGTTTTACCGCTGACGTAATGGCCGAAACCATGCGGCGTTCGGCGCTCGGGCAGCTCAAGAGCGGCTCGAAAGTGGATTTGGAACGCGCAATGGCGGCGGATGGCCGGTTTGGCGGCCATATCGTGTCCGGCCACATTGACGGCGTGGGCACAATCCGCGAAATGAAGCACGAGGGCAACGCGGTTTGGGTGACGATCACCGCATCTGCCGCCATCCTGCGCGGCATCGTGGAAAAAGGCTCGATTGCGATTGACGGCATCAGCCTGACGGTTGCGGCCGTGGACGACACCAGCTTTTCGGTGTCCATCATTCCGCACACCGGCGCACAGACCATTCTGCTGGACAAAAAGCCCGGCGACCCGGTCAATCTTGAGAATGATATCATCGGCAAATACGTGCAGCGGTTCCTCGAACCCGCGCCTAAGGCCGAAACCAGCAACATTACCATGGAATTTCTCGCAAAATACGGATTTTGAGGAGTTAGGAGTTAGGAGGGAGGAGTTAGGAGGTATGGTGTCCGGCAAAGCCGGATGATCAATATCGCGCTTTGCGCGAACCACAACTCCTACTTCCTACCTCCTCACTCCTACCTGAAAGAAAGGAATCATTTATGTCTTATCCATACAGCACCATCGAAGAAGCGCTCGACGAACTGCGCGCCGGGCGAATCATTCTGACCATCGACGATCCCGACCGCGAAAATGAGGGCGACATGATCTGTGCCGCACAGTTTGCAACGACGGAAAACGTCAACTTTATGGCGAAATATGCCAAGGGCCTGATCTGCACGCCGATGAGCGAGGAAATTGCTATCCGGCTGGGGCTGGAGCAGATGGTGAAGGTCAATACCGATAACCATTGCACCGCGTTTACGGTTTCGATTGATCATGTGGACACCACGACCGGTATTTCGGCGGAGGAACGCGGCTATACCTGCCGCAAGTGTGTCGATCCGCACACCCATCCCGAGGATCTCCGCCGTCCGGGCCATGTGTTCCCGCTGGTAGCGCGCCGCGGAGGTGTACTCGCCCGCAATGGTCACACCGAAGCAACGGTCGATTTGTGCCGTCATGCCGGCTTGGAGCCGTGCGGCCTGTGCTGTGAGATCATGCGCGAGGATGGTACCATGATGCGCACCACCGAGCTGCTCGAGCACGCGAAGGAATGGGGCCTGAAGGTCATCACGATCAAGGATTTGCAGGACTACTGCCGCCGGCATGATAAGCATGTGGTGCGGGAAGCGTGCGCTAAGATGCCGACCCGTTTCGGTGAGTTCAAGATTTATGGCTATGTCAATGATTTGACCGGTGAGCATCATGTTGCACTGGTCAAGGGCGAGGTTGGAGACGGCAAGAATCTGCTGTGCCGTGTGCATTCCGAGTGCCTGACCGGTGATGTCTTTGGTTCGCGCCGCTGCGACTGCGGCCAGCAGCTGGCAGCCGCTATGCAGCAGATCGAGAGAGAAGGCCGCGGCGTACTGCTGTACATGCGGCAGGAGGGCCGCGGAATCGGCCTCATCAACAAGCTGAAAGCGTATGAATTGCAGGAAAAGGGCTTTGACACGGTAGAAGCCAATGTGAAGCTGGGCTTTGCGCCCGACCTGCGGGAATACTGGATTGGTGCACAGATTTTGCAGGATCTCGGCGCACGGGAGCTGCGTCTGCTGACCAACAACCCGGAGAAAATTTACGGTCTGGACGGCTTCGGCGTGGAGATCGCCGAGCGCGTACCGATTGAGATCGCGCCGCAGGAGGATGATGCATTCTATCTGCGCACCAAGAAGATCAAGATGGGACACCTGTTCAATCAGATGATGTAAATAGTTCAATACAGAAAACGGAGGAAAACCATTATGAAGATCATCGAAGGCAAGCTGCTCGCACAGGGTATGAAGGTTGGCATTGTTGCCGCACGTTTCAATGAGTTTATCGTATCCAAGCTGCTCGCGGGCGCGGAGGATGCGCTGCTGCGTCATGGTGCGGACGGCGATGACATTACGGCCGTATGGGTACCGGGCGCGTTCGAGATTCCGACCGCGGCGCAGAAGATGGCGCAGTCGGGCAAGTATGACGCGGTTATTTGTCTGGGCGCGGTCATCCGCGGCTCGACCAGCCACTATGATTACGTCTGCAACGAGGTTTCCAAGGGCGTGGCGCAGATTGCGCTCCAGACAGGCGTACCGACCCTGTTTGGCGTAGTCACCACCGAGAACATCGAGCAGGCGATTGAGCGCGCAGGCACCAAGGCAGGCAACAAGGGCTATGACGCCGCAATGGCTGCCATTGAGATGGTCAACCTGACCAAGCAGCTGTAAGAAAAAACAGAAAAGCCTTCCCGCAAGTGGGAAGGCTTTTTTTATTTCCAACCGAAGCGTTCCATATCCACACGGCCATCCGGGAGAAATTCCACGCCGTCCGCTTCGAGCAGGGCGCGCTGGATATCGCTGCCGCCGAAGGCAAAGGCGGGCGAGGTGCGGCCATCCTTGGTGACAACGCGGTAGCAGGGGATGTGTTCCGGGTCGGGGTTGGCATGCAGGGCGTAGCCGACCACACGCGCCCAGCGCGGATTGCCCGCGAGCCGGGCGACCTGACCATAGCTGGCCACCATGCCGCGCGGAATGGTGCGCACAACCGCGTAAATGCGTTCAAAGCTGTTCATACGGGGTTCCTCCTTCTGCAAAATCAGTATAGCCGGTTCGCGGGCGAAAAACAAGGGCGGCCCGCTGAAGAGCCGCCCCGAAAAGAGGAGAAAAAAACCGAATTGACGATCAATAGCCGAAGAAATACTGGAACGGATCGATTACGCCGCTGTTTCTGTTGCTATAATTGTTCGAGCTGCTCTGCTGCTGTTCCTGTGCGGGATCGGTGCCCTCAAGGTCATGCGTATCGGTCAGTGTGATCTTGATGTCCTGCGACTTCTGGGTGGTCGGACGGTAGATGGTGAGGGTCAGAGTATCGCCCGCCTTCCTATCTTCCTTGATCTTATTGATCTCGTCCATGGTCGTGATCGACTGGCCATTGACCGCGGTGATGACGTCGCCCGCTTCGAGGCCTTCCGATGCTGCCTTGGCACGCGAGTCAATCGAGACAATCTGCACGCCTTCCGGCAGGCTGTAAAAACGGCTCATCTGTTCGCTGACGTTGCGGCCCGAAATACCGATGGACGGCCGGCCGGAAACGTAACCGGTCTGAATCAGCTCGTCGATGATTTCCTTGGCCGAGTTGATCGGGATGGCAAAGCCAAGGCCTTCGTAGTAGCTGATGCCGAGCTTGGCCGAGGTGATGCCGACGACCTGACCATATTTGTTGATGAGCGCACCGCCCGAGTTGCCGGGGTTGATGGTAACGTTGGTCTGGATGAGGGTCATAACGCGGTCGTTGACCGTAATATCGCGGTTGATGGCCGAGATAATGCCGCTGGTCATGGAGTTGGCCAGTTCGACACCGCCGGGCGAACCGATTGCATAAGCGGTCTCACCGACCTGCAATGCGTCCGAATCACCGAACTCCGCCGGGATCAGCGCAGCCTGCGGCTCGACCTTGATGACGGCAAGGTCGGTCTGGGAGTCATAGCCCTTGACGGTGGCGCTTAGCTGAGTGCCGTCGGCAAACAGAACCGATACGCCGCTCATGGGCTGGCTGGTGTCCTCATCGAGGATGACATGGGCGTTGGTGATGATGTAGCCGTCCGACGACATAACCACGCCCGAACCCGAGGAGACCACCTGACCGCTTTCGTCGGCGGTCTGGATGGCGACAATCGAGTGATTCAGCTTTTTGTAGATGTCCTCACCGGCCAGTTCACCGGTGGACGAAGCGGAACTGCTGTCACCGGACGGGGTGCTTGATATGTTCAGCACAGGAAGGTTTTCATCCTTCGGTACCGAGGACGCTGCGGGGCTGCCCGCCGTGTGGCCAAAACCGCCGCCGACGGCCATGCCGCCGACAAACAGCGCGACCGCGGCCGCGATGCCGCCGAGCACGAGCAGCGGCTTTTTGGAGCGCGGCTTTTTCGCGTGTTTTCCGTGCTTTCTGGCCTCCTGCGCCTGCCACTGCTGGAAGGTGGTATAGCTGTGTGTACCCGGCTCAAACGGCGGCTTCACCGTCTCGGCCTGATGGGCTTCGTCATGATACACCGGAGCATCGTTCTGTGCCGAGAAGCGCGGCGGCTCATTGGAGCCGCGCACCTGCGCCTGATACGGTGTCTGTATCGCCTCTTCCTGAGGGTTTTCCACAGGCTGTGCATAAGACTGGGATTCGGTGGGACCGAATGCGCGGTCCGTCTGCGGAGTGGGTTCCTGTCCATCGGGGGTGATGTTTTTATTTTCAAAATCCATGATGATTGGCTCCTTTCCAAAGCGGATGGATTGCTGTTTCTAGGAACATGCCTTTATTGTAAAGGCTCCCTGTGCACGTTTATTGTCCGCTCTGTGAAGAATTTATGAAGTTCGCCACGGCTTTTTTGTCCATCAGCGGCAGGGTGAGCGAAAATTCGGTCTCGCCGCCGTCCGAACGCACCGAAATATCGCCGCCATGCAGGTTAATGATGTTTTTCACGATGTACAGGCCCAGACCGGCGCCCGTACGGTCCAGATTGCGCGAGCGGTCGGTTTTGTAAAAACGGTCAAAGACATGCGGAATGTCCTCGGGAGCAATGCCCGCGCCGGTATTTTTGATTGAGAAGGCGCACAGGCCGTACTCCTCATGGGCGCGGATGGTCAGCTTGCCGCCCATGTCGATGAACTTGACCGCGTTGTCGACCAGATTGTAAACTGCGCGGAAAATATGGTCACGGTCGCCGTTGACCATCAGGCGGTCATCGAAATCGATGTCCACATCCAGCTTTTTGGCGTTGATTTTCTGCTCGAAGGACAGCACGATCTGGCTGGACATTTCGGTGAAGTCAAAGGGCGCGGTATTGAGAATCAGCTCGCCCGACTGAATTTTGGCGGCGTCCAGCATGCGCATGACCATGCGGCTCAGGCGCTGCACCTCCTCGGAGATGATGCGCAGGTATTTGTCGCGCTGGTCGGGCGGGATGGTGCCGTCCAGCATGCCGTCCACAAAGCCGCCAATGGTCGTCATCGGGGTTTTGAATTCGTGGCTGACGTTGCCGATAAAGCCGCGTGTCAGCTCGTCGAGCTGGGCAAGGTCGCGTGCCATGTTGTTGAAGGACACGGCAAGTTCGTTGATTTCCATGCAGCGGTTGTCCTCGGGCACGCGGATATCAAAGTTGCCGGCCGCGTACTCACGCGACGCCATGGCCATGATTTTGAGCGGCCGGGTCATGTGCGCGGAGATGAAATAGGAGAGAATCAGGTCTCCGGCGAGCGCGACAAGCAGAATCAGGATGAATGTGTGCGTAACCTTGCGCATGAGGTCGGTGACGTCATCGGTAGGCGAGACGGCGAACACAAAGCCAGACAGGGTGCCGCTTTCATCCAGACAGGGCGCACCGACGATATAGCAGGGTTCGGGCAGCATGCCGCCCAGCGTGCCTACGGCCGAATACATCCCCTTTTTCCGAAGGATCCGGGTGCTGTCGCCGCTGACCAATTCCTTGCGCACCGAACCGTGGCCCTCCGCCGCAGCGTAATAGACCATCCGGCCGTCCACATCGGTGACCAGAATGCTGGACTGGTCGTTGGCGGCGATCTGATTGATGTATACCTCATACAGCTCGCGCACGAGCGCGTTGTCCGGATCGGCCGTTGCTACTGAGGTCTGCCGCGCCACCGAAAACGCGGTGGTTTTGAGCTGGTTCTGTTTTTCGGTGCGGGCGTAGATGCTGATTTGATGCGAAAATATACTGCCTGCGAGCAAAAACGTGAACAGAATCAGCAGGCTGTGCGACAGGTAGTTTTTGAAGAAAAAGCTCTGTTTACCCATAGCTTACCCCTTGGTTTCAAATTTGTAGCCCACGCCCCAGACGGTTTTGAGTTCCCATTTGTCCGAAACGCCCTCGAGCTTTTCGCGCAGGCGTTTGACGTGTACATCGACCGTGCGGGTATCGCCGTAGTAGTCGAAGCCCCAGACGTCATCGAGCAGTTGAGCGCGAGTGAACACGCGGTTGGGGCTTTGCGCAAGGAAGTAAAGCAGTTCGATTTCCTTCGGCGGGGCGTCCACGCGCTTGCCGTCGATGATGAGGTCATAAGCCTGTTTGTCAATGGTCAGTTTGTCAAAGGACAGCTTGCCGGTGTCGTCGCCCGCAAAACGCCGGAACACCGCGCGTACACGCGCCACAACTTCGCGCATTTCAAGGGGCTTGACGATGTAGTCATCCGCACCAAGCTCCAGACCGGATACCTTGTCCATGGTTTCGCCCTTGGCGGTGATCATGATGATCGGCATGGCCGAGCCGGAGGCGCGCACCTCTTTGCACACCTGCCAGCCATCCATGACCGGCATCATCACATCCAGCAGCATCATATCCGGGTTTTCCGCCTTCCATTCGGACAGGCCGACCGCGCCGTTCTCGGCCTCGGTGATTTCGTAGCCTTCGCGCTCGAGGTAGAGGCGCAGCAGTTCGCGGATGTTGTCATCGTCTTCCACGATCAGAATTTTTTTCGCCATTTGTCATTCCCCATTCCAAGTAGTTTCGGTAAATTCCAACATACATCCTTATTATATACCTTTTCAGGCGCGATTGGGTGAATATTTTGTGAACGAGGATTTTTCGGCGAGACATAGGCCGGTATTCGGCGCGGCGGCCATGGGATGCGCGGGGTCTGCGGCATTGCAGGCGGCAAACCAGCGCGCAGTAACGGCATCTGGCAGCCAGTGGGCGCGTATCCGGAAGCCGCGTGCATGCAGCAGGGCTTCGAGTGCCGGCAAGTCATATCCCGGGCACATCGGTTCACCTGCGGCGGCGGCAAGCTGACGCAGCGCCTGCGTATGTCCCGGCATGGGGTAGTCGAAAGCGAGCAGGCTGCCTGCGGGCAGCACAGGCGCAGCCGCATCCAGCAGCGCACCGAAATCCGGCAGGTAATGCACCAGCCCAAGCAGGCTGCAAAAGCTGACGGCGGATGGGTCAAAGGCCGGATGTGCGGCGAGTGCACCGGCCCAGTCCGGTCGGGTGAGATCGGCGGGAATCGCGTGCACATTTGCGGGGATGGTCAGCCCGGCACGTGCGAGCCGCGTTTGCTTGTCGGCCAGCATGGCCGGGTGATCCAGTTCAAAGAGCTGCAATTTTGCCGCCCAAGCGGGCTGGCGGTACGCAAAGGTGTCATAGCCCGCGCCGAAAATCAAATACTGCGCCGCGCCGTCCGCCGCTGCGTTCCGCAAGGCCTCCTCCGCGAATGCGGCCCGCCCTAGCGGAGCCGGGGACAGAAATCGGTCGACGACCCATTGCAGTGCGTCCTCTGGGCTGCCTGAAAACGATGGCGCAAAAAAGGATATGCCATCCGCCATATGGGCTGAGATTGCAGCGTATTCGGCATCGGTCAATAGCTGCCGCGCAAGCGGGTCGTCGAAGACTTTTACCGTGCGGTGGGCGGCATGATATGCCCGGGCGAAAGCGCTGACGAGTGCGGTCATGCTGGTTTGTTTCATTTCAATCACCTCTTATTCTTCTTACACCCGGAGGCGCATACCGCGCAAGACTTGAAATTTTCTGCGTTTTGTGGTAATATAAGAGCAGAAAATAAGAAAATTTTTTGAGCGCCGCGGGTTTCGCGGTGCTTTTTTGCACGCAAAAAAGGCGGCGCACACGGCGCCGCCTCGGGAGCGGGAAAAGGGGCAAATGGTCGGGATTATGCGTGGATGCGTGCGTGCAGGTCGCCGCTTGCGCGGGACAGTACGGGCAGCAGCACTGCGGAAACAATGACGCCCGCCGCGCCCTGCACGATATTGAACGGCACACCGGCTGCGGTTGCGATAGCCGCCGCACCGAATGCGCTGCCGCCTGCCATCGCAAGGCCGACTTCGTAGGCGTAATAGCCGAATACCATCACGATTTCAGCCGGGATGCCGGAAATCGCGGTGCGTACCGGAGTAGAGGACGAATCGCGCAGCTTGTGGAAAATCCAGCCGCCGACAAACGCGGTCGCCGCCTTAATGATGAGGGTTGCGGGCGCCCAGGAGGCGTAGCCGGAGAAGATATCGGCGAACATGGAGCCAATGCCGGCAGCCGCTGCGCCCAGACCGGGCCCAAGCAGAATGCCGCACAGCAGCACCAGACCATCGCCGAGATGGATATAGCCCATGGTCGGGGTCGGAATTTTGATAATCATGGTTGCAACCGTGGTAAAAGCGGCAAGAAGCGCCGCAAGGACAATGGTGCGCGTGTTGTTTTGTTTCATAATGGAACAGCCTGCTTTCTGTCGAAATTTTGAACAACCTTATTGTAGCAGGCAAATGGCATTGCGTACATTGTCAGTTTTCTATCATTTTATAGGGTCAGATTAGCGCAGCATCCAAACGGCTTGCGGGTCGAAGCGCAGCCCTACCGTATCATCGGGAGAAAGCCGTCCGGCGGTGGCGGTATCGGTGCGCCAGCACAGCGTTTCCGCCGCGTCCACGGGCCGCACGAGCACCAGCGCATCGGCCGGGCAAAGCATGACGCGCTCGACCTGCGCGGAAAAATCCTCGCCGGGGCCAAGCGCCGCCGCCGGTACACCGACCGCCGGACAACTGCCGCGCACCGGCACGCGCACGTTCCACGCGGGCACGAATGCCGCGCCGTGTTCCGGGGGCTGAATGTCCGCGATATTTTCGCAGCCGATCAGCCGCGCGGCAGCACGGGTTTCGGGTGCGGCAAACAGCGTCTGCCGCTCCTTACAGACCTCGATTCTGCCCTGTTCCATGACTGCAATGCGGCTGCACAGCCGGTAGGCTTCGTCGCGGTTGTGGGACACGAACAGCGTGGTGCCGCCGTGTGCCGCGATGACCTCCGCGACCGTCTGTTCCAATTCCCAGCGCAGGAAGCTGTCGAGCGCGGAAAACGGTTCGTCCAGCAGGAGCAGGCGCGGTTCGCTGCCCAGCATGCGGGCGAGGGCGGCGCGCTGCTGCTGTCCGCCGGAAATTCGCGCGGGCAGACGGTTTTCCAAGCCGTCCAGATGGAATCGTGCGATCAGCTCGGCGCACCGCGCCTTCTGTTCGGCCCGAGGCAGCCGCCGCAGCCCGCACAGGATGTTCTGCCGGACGGTCATGGTCGGGAACAGCGCGTAATTCTGGAACAGCAGACCGACACCGCGCACCTGCGGCGGCAGATTCACCCGCGCGGCCGAATCGAACAGAACCTTACCGTCGAGTACAATCCGGCCTTCATCGGGAGTTTCCACGCCCGCGATGCATTTGAGTGCCATGGATTTGCCCGAGCCGGACGCGCCCAGCAGCGCGACTGCTTCATTTCCGGCGGTGAGATCGACCTCGAGCGGGAAAGACGCCAGATGCTTCACAAAACGGCATTCAAGCATGGTAAACCTCCTGTTTTTGACGGCGTTCGAGCAGGTTGACCGCGAGCAGCACGGCCAGCGAAATAATGACGTTCACCCCGACCCAGCGGTAAGCGAGCGCGTCGTTGGATTCGCGCCAAAGCTGATAGACAGTCGTGGAGATGGTGGCGGTGCGGCCGGGGGTGTAGCCCGAAAGCATGCTGGTTGCGCCGTATTCGCCCAGTCCGCGCGCGAACGCAAGCACAACGCCCGCAAGAACACCCTGTTTGCAGCCGGGCAGCAGCACGCGCCAGAACAGATAGGTATTCGACAGGCCGAGCGTGCGCCCGGCGTAAAGCAGGGTCTGGTCGAAGCTTTCAAACGCGCCGCGTGCGGTGCGGTACATGAGCGGGAAGGTGACAGCCGCAGTGGCAAAAATAGCCGCGTACCAGGTCATGGTAATGCGCAGGTTCCACCACGCCAGCAGATATTGGCCGAGCAAACCGCGCGGCCCGAGCAGGCGCAGCAGGAAAAAGCCCACGACCGTGGGCGGCAGCACCATCGGAAGCGTGAGCACGCAGTCGAGCACGCCCTTGAGCGCCCGAGGTACGCGGGCGATGTAATACGCCGCGAAAATGCCGGTGAAAAAGGTGATGACGGTGGAAATCAGCGCGATGCGCAGCGAATTATACAGCGGAAACCAATCCATATGCAGTCCCCCTCCAAAAAGAAATACGGCGCGCCGGGTGGGGACGCGCCGTGGTTGGTGTTTATTTTACGGTGAAGCCGGCCTGCGTAAAGATTTGGGCGCAGGCGTCGGTTTTCAGGAACTCCAGAAATGCCCTCGCCTCGTCCGGATGCTCACTGGTCTTGAGCACGGCCACCGGATAAATCGCCGGTGCACAGCTGCCTTCCGGCGCCTCGGCTGCGACTTCCACGCCGCTCGAAGCCGCCGCGTCGGTCTGGTAAACCACGCCGCAGTCTACCGCGGCCTGCTCTACCTGCGTCAGAACTTCCTTGACATTGGTGCCGAAGCTGATCTTGCTGTCCGCGTTCAGGCCGTCCCACAGGCCAAGCGCGGTGAAAATCTGCTCGGAATACTGGCCGACCGGCACATCCGAGTTACCGAGCGCGATCAGGGAAACCTTGTCGGTGCCTGCGTCCTCAAACGAGGTGATGCCCTTGTCCGAGCCTTCCGGAACGATCATGACCACCTTGTTTTCCAGCAGGTCGCAGCGGGTGGAACCGTCCACGAAGTCGAGGCCGTCGGTGTTCACCGAAGCGTCCGCGTCGATGTCGAGCTGATTCATCTGCTTCTGGCCTGCGGACAGGAACAGGTCACAAACCGCGCCCTGCTCGATCTGGGTCTTGAGCGTGCCCGAGGAATCAAAGTTGTACACAAGCGTGACGTTCGGAGCTTCCTCGGCATAGAGCGCCTGAATTTCGGTCAGGGTTTCGGTCATGGATGCAGCCGCGAATACGGTCAGTTCGACCGGCTCGCTCTCCGCGGACGAAGAAGCAGCGCCCGCGGAGGACGAAGCCGAAGGGGAGGAGGAAGATGCGCCGCAGCCCGCGAGCATGCAGCTAAGGGCGAGCGAAGCCGCCAGAGTACGGAAAAGTTTCATATGTGTTTTCTCCTGTTTTGTTTGGTTTTGTTGTGTTTATTATAGCAGGCGCTCAAAACGCTGTCAATGTGCGGTTTGACAGGGAAAGCGTGCGCCGATATAATAAAATGAGAAGATTTTCACAGGAGTATTCTGGAGAATATACCGTAGAATATACAGGAGGCGGCATGCCATGGCTGAGCGCTATCTGACCGCGCAGGAGGTCGCAGACCTGCTTAAAATCAAAAAAAACACCGTATACGATATGATTAAAAAGGGCTCTCTGCGTGCGGTGAAGGTGGGCAAGCAGTTCCGCGTCGCGGAAAGCGAGGTGCGCGCAGTGCTCGGACAGGCCGCGCCTGCCGTACCGGCTGTCCAGCCGTCTGCGAGCGGGGAACGGTTCATTGTCTGCGGGCAGGACGCTCTGCTCGATCTGCTGTGCGACAGCGCCAATCAGGCGCTTGGGGAGCCGTTTTTCTTCCGCTCATATATGGGCAGCTACAACGGTTTGCACGCCATGTATCAGGGGCAGGTGGACGCCG
>JBJDZO010000158.1:0-2940 GCA_051868095.1 Butyricicoccus sp.
AAAAAAGAATATGTAGAGGATCTGGAGCAGCTCACAAAACGCCATGGACAGTGGAGAGACACCGTTCACCGGCTGTTTCAGAATAAGCTTGCCGTTGTGGGACTCATCATTGTCGTCGTTATTGTCTTCGGCGTGGTTTTTGCAAATTTCCTTACGCCGTATGGCTATGACGAGCAGGACTACGGTAACCGTTTTCTGCTCCCGTGCCTGGAGCATCCGTTCGGAACCGATAATTTTGGACGCGATCTTCTGAGCCGCATTCTGTACGGCGGACGCATTTCGCTGCTGGTGGCGCTGCTCTCGCTGCTGATCTCCACGGTCGTGGGCGTCTTTCTGGGGGCGACGGCGGGCTATTTCGGCGGCAAGTACGAAGTGGCGGTCATGCGTATCATGGATATCATCATGGCGATTCCCGGCCTGCTGCTGGCGGTGGCCGTCTCCGCAGGCCTTGGAACGGGCGTATTCAACACAGCGCTGGCCATTTCGATCGCCGGCATCCCGCCATCCGTCCGTATGCTGCGGGCCACCGTGCTGCAGATTCGCGACGAAGAGTATGTGGAAGCCGCCCGTGCGACCGGCGCAACCAATATGCGTATCATTTTCCGCCATGTTCTGCCCAATACCATCGCGCCGCTGATTGTGGATTCCACGCTGCGTATCGGCATCAACATCCTGCAGATCTCCAGCCTGTCCTTTGTGGGGCTGGGCATCCAGCCGCCGACGCCGGAATGGGGTTCTATTCTCTCTGTGGGACGGGCGTATATTCAGGATTTCTGGCCGCTCATCACGTTCCCCGGTGTCGCGATCATGCTGACCCTTCTTGGATTCAACCTTCTGGGCGACGGTTTGCGGGATGCGCTGGATCCCCGGCTGAAGCGGTGAGGAGGAATGGATATGAGTTTGCTTGATATTAGAAATCTGACGGTCCACTATGAGACGGATACGGGTACGGTTGAGGCTGTCAACGGCATTGATTTGTCCATTGAGAAAGGGGAGACGCTCGGCCTTGTGGGGGAGACCGGCGCCGGAAAAACAACGACGGCCCTGTCCATTCTGCGGCTTCTGCCCGCGCCGCCTGCGGTAGTGAAGAGCGGTGAGATCTTTCTGAACGGGCGGGACATCCTGCAAATGAAAGACTCTGAGCTGCGGCAGATTCGCGGCAATGAGATCTCCATGATTTTTCAGGATCCCATGACGGCGCTGAACCCGATCCTGCGAGTGGGCGATCAGATTGCCGAGGTCATCGCACTGCACCAAAGCTGCTCGAAGGCCGAGGCGACAAAAAAGAGTCTCGAAATTCTGGAGATGGTGGGCATCCGGCCGGAACGCGCCGTAGACTATCCGCATCAGTTTTCCGGCGGCATGAAACAGCGCGTGGTGATTGCGATTGCCTTGGCCTGCAATCCGCAGCTGCTGCTGGCGGATGAACCTACGACGGCGCTGGATGTTACCATTCAGGCGCAGGTTCTTGATATGATGAACGATCTGAAGGAGAAGCTTGGCTCCGCAATGCTGCTGATTACCCATGATCTGGGTGTGGTGGCGGAGACCTGTGACAAGGTTGCCATCATGTATGCCGGCGAGATCGTGGAATACGGCACAGCCGACGATATTTTCAACCATGTTTCCCATCCCTATACGGAGGGACTCTTTCATTCGATTCCCTCGCTGGATGAAGATGTGGAGCGGCTACGGCCCATCAGCGGCCTGATGCCCGATCCGACCAATCTGCCGACGGGATGCAGCTTTCACCCGCGCTGCCCGTATTCGGACAATCAGTGTGCCGTCGAAGCTCCGCCAAACCGGGAGGTTTCCCCCGGACATTTCTGCCGCTGCCATCACTGTCTGGAAATGACGGGCGGGGTTATTTCGGAGAAAGGGCGTGGAAACGATGAGTGAACATCTGCTTGAGGTGCGGAACCTGAAAAAATATTTTCAGACGCCCGCCGGCCAGCTCCATGCGGTGGATGACGTAAGCTTTACCATTGATGAAGGGAAAACGCTGGGTATCGTTGGGGAATCCGGATGCGGAAAGTCCACGCTTGGCCGTACGGTGCTGGGATTGATTGACGCGACGGACGGCGAGGTTATTTTCGACGGCAAGAATATCACCCATGCCAGGGGCCGGGAACGCCGTAACCTGCAGAGGGATATGCAGATCATCTTCCAGGATCCCTTTTCCTCCCTGAACCCGCGCTTGAATGTGTTTGAGCTGATCGCCGACCCTCTGCGAACCTATAAAATGTACGGCTCCAAGCAGGAGCTGAGCGAAAAGGTGTTTGAAATGATGGACACCGTCGGACTGGCCAAACGCTATGCCTATTCCTATCCGCATGAGCTGGATGGCGGCCGCCGTCAGCGCATCGGCATTGCCCGTGCACTGACGCTTGATCCGCGATTCATCGTCTGCGATGAGCCGGTGTCCGCGCTGGATGTTTCCATTCAGGCGCAGGTGCTGAATCTTCTGCAGGATCTGCAGGATCAGAAGGGCCTGACATATATCTTCGTGACGCACGATATGTCCGTTGTGAAGCATATTTCGGATGATATTCTGGTCATGTATGTCGGTACGATGGTGGAGAAATGCCCCGCCAAGCGGCTTTTTAAAAAGCCGTGCCATCCATATACAAAGGGACTTTTGTCCGCAATCCCCATACCCCGTCTGAATCGGGACAAAAAGCGCATCGTCATGCAGGGTGAGATCACTTCACCCGTTGATCCGGAGGCGGGCTGCCGCTTTGCGGCTCGTTGTCCTCACGCGCAGGATATCTGCCGGACAGAGCAGCCGAAGTATGAAGAGATCGAACCGGATCATTTTGTTGCGTGCCATTTCTGCCGTGAAATCAATCAGTTGTAAGTCAGGCCCGGCGCTTGTGCTGTTCCTGCTGATGATCTGCCTGCTTGCCATGCCGGGTTATGCCGCATACAAGGCAGAGGATG
>JBJDZO010000159.1:0-2924 GCA_051868095.1 Butyricicoccus sp.
CGATACATGGTGCGCTTTCGTGCATTTGTACTATCTAGGCAAACCGGATCGGATGTGATATCATAAAAGAAAAAACAGAAAGGGTGTCATACGATGGTGACGATGCAGCAAATTGCGGAAGCCTGCGGTGTTTCACGGGGTACAGTGGACCGCGCCCTGCATCATAAAGACGGAGTGCGGCCAGAGGTGGCGGCCCGTATCCGGGAAACTGCACGGGAGATGGGTTATATTTCTGCGCGGATGATGCCGCAGACCGCGAAAACATGGCGGATCGGCGTGGTGCTGCACTCGGGGAGTACCGATTTCGTGCGGCAGCTGCGCGGATTGTTCGAGCAGGTTGCGGCGCGGGAATTGCTGCCGGTGGATATCGTTGTACGCGCTATGGATGGAGTAGACATCTATCATCAGCTCGCCCTGATTGAAGAACTGGTGGAAATTGAAAAGATCGATGGCTTGGCGCTTATGCCGCTGGCAAACACGCTGATCTGCGACAAAATCAACGAACTGTCTGAGCAGAAGGGAATTCCGGTCGTGACCTTCAACACCGATATTGCGGATGCCAACCGGATTGCTTACGTTGGACCGGATAATATCGCGTCTGGTCGCTCGGCGGCGGCTATGCTGGGACTCGTCATGGGGCGGCGCGGCCGGGTACTGCCGATTCTGGGACAGCGCAGCGGACATTATGCCGATAGTCAGCGCCTGACGGGTTTTCTGGCCGAAATGACCGATTCCTTTCCGGAAATTGAGGTGCTGCGCCCGGAATGTTCCTTTTTGGATGAGGCACTGGCCGAACGTATTACACTGCGCGCGATTCAATCCGATCCGGATCTGAACGGTATCTACATTTCTTCGGTTGGCCGCAGCGGCGTATACCGAGCGATTTGCAAGAGTGGCTGTGCGGATCGCATCCATGTAGTGGTGCACGACGCAACGCCGGATAACCTTGAAATGGTGCGTCAGGGAATTGTAGACTTTGCCATCGGACAGGACGCGCAGATGCAGGGGACATTGCCCATCCGCATGCTGTACAACGCGCTGAATCATCACCGTCTGCCGGAAAACCGCATTCACACGACTGAAATTACCATCAAGTTCCGCTGCAACCTGCGGGAGGATGAAGGATAATAAAAAAGCCCGGAGCATGATTGCTCTGGGCTTTTCTGCTGCATGTGAAATTTAGTCTCTCGGGTCCATTCCGGTACGGAACAGCTCCATCATGGTGTGGGTCAGGTCGAGCGCGTTCGGCGTTGCCGGAACATCGGCACGCTCCATCCATACGCCTTCCCGCAGCTCGTTGCGGTCGAGCGTGATGGTGTTATCACCGTCGAGATCGGCCCAGAAGCCGATCATTTGCGCACCGGAGAAGCCCCACGGCTGATTGCCATGGTAACGAATGTTCTTGATTTTAAGGCCGACTTCCTCCATGGCCTCGCGGCGCACGGTTTCTTCGAGTGTTTCACCGATTTCCACAAAGCCCGCGATCAGGGCATAACGCGGGGTCTCACGGTCAGCGTACTTGGTGAGGACAACGCGGTCACCGTCACGAATGGCAACAACAATGGCAGGGGAGATGGTCGGATAAACGATAGCGTTGCAGGCAGTGCAGCGCATGGCGCGTTCCTTCTCATCGCGCTTGGTGGGTGCGCCGCAGCAGCCGCAGAAGCGATGAGCCTTGTACCAGCGGGACAGATGCAGAGCGGTTGCGCCGGCAAGCGGCATATAAACGCCATCCATCGTGCGGCAGGCATCCACGCTTGCGGCGGTCAGTGCGCCGCGCACCGCATCCGTGACCTCCCACAGCAGGAAAAAGGCCGTGTCATCAATCGCGAACAGAAAAACCAGATCGTCATCCGGCACACCAAGCGCACGGATCATTTGAACTGTCGGATATGTATTGCCGTTCAGCAGGGCGCTGCGGCCGTCAAAAATGGCGACCAAATCGGTATCCCGCGGCGTGGGATGCTGAAACTCGTTATGATAAATATGGGGAGCGATTTCCTGAAGCATAAAAGCACCATCCTGTCTCTATTTGCGTATTGCATTTATTATACTGCGTTTGTGCGCCGAAGGAAAGCGGCGCACTGCACAAAATCGGGCTGACTGCGAAAAAAAGAATGCCAGACTCTACGGAGCGTTTCTTGGATTCAGCGGCGCGAACGGTTACAATAAAGGCAGTGACATAAAAGGGAGGCGTGAAAGATGCAGTTTACCCCAATTGATTTGCAGACGTGGCCGCGAGGGCAGATGTTTTATTATTTTGCCAAAATGGCGCCCACAGGCTATTCTCTGACCGTGCCCATGGATGTGACAGCTCTGCGTCGTACTGTAAAACGTGCAGGCATCAAATTCTTTCCGGCATATCTCTGGCTGGTGACCGGCATGCTGAACCGGCAGATCGAATTTAAAATTGCAGAAAAGGATGGACAGCTCGGTTATTTTGACGTGTTGACTCCGCTGTATGCGGCATGGCACGAGGATGATCACAATTTTTCCTTGATGTGGACCGAATACCACGAGGATTTCGCGGAATTTTATAAAAGGTATCTGGACAACCAGACGCGGTTCGGAGAAAATCATGGTGTGCTGGCTCAGCCGCAGACTCCGCCGCCGGAAAATGCGTATACGGTGTCCTGCGTGCCGTGGATTTCGTTTACGCATTTCGCGGTGCATAGCTACGAAAACAAGCCGTATTATTTTCCGTCTGTCGAGGCTGGAAAATTCTATGAGCAGGACGGACGGCTGTGGATGCCGCTGTCCATGACCTGCCACCATGCAGCGACCGATGGATATCATGTCAGCCGGTTTCTGGAGGAGCTTCAGACAGAGATGGATGAATTTGCGGTTTGAGAGAAAAGAAAAATCCCGAATGCTTACGCATTCGGGATTTTGGTGCAGATGGAGGGACTTGAACCCTCACGCCC
>JBJDZO010000160.1:0-4383 GCA_051868095.1 Butyricicoccus sp.
CGTAGAGGCAGCCGATGCCATGGTTAAGGCGGCAAATGTCACCCTGATCGGCAAAGTTCATGTTGGCGGCGGCCTCGTAACCGTTATGGTACGCGGCGACGTCGGTGCGGTAAAGGCTTCTGTTGACGCGGGCGCAGCTGCAGCTGAGCGCGTTGGCGAGCTGATCTCGGTTCATGTCATCCCGAGACCGCATGATGAAGTTGAGTTCATCCTGCCGAGCCTGGATAAGTAAGGGAAAGGAGCACTACTATGGCAGTAATGCAAGCGTTAGGCATGATTGAGACCAAGGGCCTCGTCGCTTCCGTAGAGGCGGCGGATGCCATGGTCAAGGCGGCAAATGTCACCCTGATCGGTAAGGTTCATGTTGGCGGCGGTCTCGTAACCGTTATGGTACGCGGCGACGTTGGCGCGGTAAAGGCATCCGTTGACGCAGGCGCAGCAGCAGCTGAGCGCGTTGGCGAACTGATTTCGGTCCATGTCATCCCGAGGCCGCATAACGAGGTTGAGTTCATCCTTCCGACGCTGGATATCAAGGAATAATCCTATCACTTTGTTATGACAGGCCTAGGGGGTGAGTTGTTTGAAGGTCATCACGGAAGCGATCCTGCGGGTCGAGCTCAAGGCAACCGAGCCTGAGGTTTACTATATCCCGGAGGGTAAGATACTGTCCCCCGCTGCGCGGGAGTATCTGCAGCAGCGCAAGATCCGAATTTCCAAAGACAAGCCGCCCGCTGCCGCTGAACCAGAAGCCCCCCAGACTGCAACGGCTGAGGCGCCTGCAAAGCCGCAGGCGCCCGCTGCCGCAAAATTCATCGACGATGAGACCGGCGCCTTCTTCACCGAGAAGCCCGAGCACATGACCCATCTGCATGGCAATGTGCTGGTGCCCAAGGCCGACCCGCGTATCCTGTTCCGCGGCAAGCTGGACAGCTTGCAGGCACAGGTCGTGCTGGCACAGGCCACCATCCATGAGGAAGGCGGCAGTATTAAACTCATTGACGACCTCGGAGACATCCTCGGCGTACTGCGCGAAATGATGCGCTGCGACGTTCTGGGGGAGGACTTCAAAAATGATCGCATCATCGGGCTGAATCATGAGGAGCTGCGCGAGCGCTCGCATGACCCGATGAAGTTCTTTGGCATCGAGCAGATGAAACTGCCCGACTACACCATGGGCAAGCATTACGCGCTGCTCAATCAGCTTCGTACCCAGATCCGCGAGACCGAAGTGGCGGCAAGCCAGGCGTTCCGCGACGGGCGCAAATGCACCCGGCTGGACATCATCGAAGAGCTCAACCGCTTGTCGAGCGCACTGCACATCATGATGTGCATGTATCTCGGCGGCGTTTACACTGGCAAGTAAGGAGGAATGCAGATGGAACCCATGGAATCGATTGTCCAAGCGGTGCTGGATGCAATTCCTCGCGCCGGACTGGTTGAGGTGGAGGTTTCTGCCCGCCATGTCCATTTGACAGAAGAGCATCTTGAGGTGCTGTTTGGCAAAGGCGCCAAGCTGACCCCGAAGCGTCCGCTCTCGCAGCCCGGACAGTTCCTGTCCGAAGAACGTGTCACGATTGTGGGACCCAAGCGCAAGATGGAACGCACGGCCGTCCTCGGCCCGGTTCGTCCGGAAACCCAGATCGAACTGTCCAAGAGCGACTGTGTCGCGCTCGGCGTGGATGCGCCGGTGCGGATGTCGGGCGACGTGAAGGGTTCTGCACCGATCACGATCGTTGGCCCCTGCGGCTCGCTGGAGGTCAGTGAAGGCGCGATTATCGCCAAGGAACATGTCCACCTGACGCCCGATATCGCGAAGATCATGGACGTTCAGGACGGGCAGCATGTAGACGTGGAAGTGTTTACCGCGCGTCCGGTCATTTTCCGGGACGTGGTCATCCGCGTCAGCAGCAAGGCGGCCTGCCGCATGCACATCGATTTCGATGAAGCCAACGCGGCACTGGTCAGCGGATTTACGCTGGGCAAAATCATCAAGTAACGTTTCTCAGAGCAAAGGATGGCAAAATTATGATGGATCTCAACCGCGTAAATGCATACATGGAACGTGTAGCACGGTCAGAACATGAGACGTTCAAACCCGTGGGCACCAAGCTCAAGGTCGGGCTGGACCTTGGCACTGCCTACATTGTGCTGGTTGTACTGGATGAGGAGAACAATCCAATCGCCTGTGAGAAGCAGGCGGCGGATGTCCTCCGGGACGGTGTTGTCGTAGATTATTCAGGGGCGCTGCGCATTGTGCGTGAGCTGAAGGCCAAGCTGGAAGAACGGCTGGGCACCGAACTGATAAACTGCGCTATAGCAATGCCTGCCGGGACGGAATCCAGTGTACGTACCCATCAGTATGTTGCAGAAGGTGCGGGGCTTGAAGTTACGAACGTACTCGACGAGCCGACCGCGGCCAACTCCATCTATCAGATTGATGACGGTGTAGTCGTCGATATCGGCGGCGGCACCACCGGTCTGGCTATCCTGAAAGGCGGGAAGGTCGTCCAGATTGAGGACGAACCGACCGGCGGCACCCACGTGACGTTGGTGCTCGCGGGCAATTATCACATTCCGTTTGCCGAGGCCGAACAGATCAAGCAGGATTATTCGCGGCACCGCGAGATTCTGCCGGTCGTCAAGGCTACTCTCGAAAAGATGGCGTCCATCGTCACCCGGTACATCAACCGCGACGAAATTGACACCATTTACCTGTGCGGCGGCACCTGCTGCCTGACTGGTATCGAGGGCATCTTCGAAAAGCAGACCGGCATTCGGACGATCAAGCCGGCCGATCCGTTCCTGGTGACGCCCGCCGGAATTGCGATGAATTGTATCGTTTGACCCATTTGATATGCAGAAAGGAGGGGAGAGAATGGATTTCAATGCTTTGGTAGACGAGATCGTCGCCCGAGTAGCCGCCAAGCTGGAGGCCGCGGGTGTCGAGGGCTGCCCATGCAAGGATGCCGGAGACGGCAAACCCGGCCTGCTGATTCTGACGCAGGAGCATGGCAATGTCTGCCATACCATGCTGGAAAGCCCGCGTTTGCTGGAATATTACCGCACCGACTGTGCGCTCGTGAAGGAATATCAGTGTGATATCGCCGATTATGAGGCGGTCATCCTGTTTGATCTGACGATCGACGCACTGACGCGGCTGGCTGGCGGCGTGTGCGATACGCCATTTACGGCGCTCGCGCAGAAGGCCATCCTGCACGGCAAGAAGATTTTCGTGCCGCAGGAAGCCGTTGAGCTGTTTCAGTATGCCGAAACCGTTCCGACCGCCTACTATCAGATGCTGCTTGACAAGCTGACGCTGCTGAAAGATTCCGGCATCGTTGTTTGTCCGGTAGCCAGCTTGGAGGATGCCATCCTCTCGGGCGAAGTGAAAGCTGACTGCACACCGGCCGCATCGGTCGCACCGGCTGAACCGGCTGCACCGGCCGCACCCGAACCGCCCAAAGCGGTCGAAGTGCTCCCGGCAAAGACCCGGGAAGCCACGATCGGCAAGCGCGTCATTACCGAGCGCGATATCGCGGCGGTATATGACCGTGATTTGGCAGCTGTGCACGTTGGCGCAAAATCGATTCTCACCGATCTGGCGCGGGAATACGCAGCCGTACACGGTGTGACGATTGTAAGGGACTAATCAAGGTTTGCCGGCCCTGCGGCGCCGTGTGCGCCGCGGGACTGGTTTTCCCCGGCAAAGCAGGTGGAGAAAATGAGAGTTGCAAAAGTAATCGGTAACATCTGGTCGACGCGCAAGGAAGAAAAGCTGAATCCATTTAAGCTTTTAATCGTCCAGCCGGTAAATGTTCTCGATGGAACACTCGACAAAGCGCCGATCGTCGCGGCCGATACCATTGGAGCCGGCGTGGGTGAGACTGTCATCATCGTCGGCGGCAGCTCGGCGCGCAGCGCGGCGGGCGATATGGGCGTCCCGGTTGACGCAACGGTTGTCGGCATCGTGGATGACCATGAAATCGACCCGAGTGTGCTGCAATAAGGTGGTGAAAGCAGAATGAATCTGATCGAAGCGGTCAAGAGCGCAGGCATTGTAGGTGCAGGCGGCGCGGGTTTTCCAACCCATATCAAGCTGAACACGAAGGCCGAATGGTTTATTGTGAACGCAGCCGAGTGTGAGCCGCTCATCGAAACCGACAAATACCTGTGCCGGACCTATGCCGACCGCATCGTCGTCGCGGCGACGGCGGTGGCTGCTCATCTGGGCGCGGCGCATACCGTGATTGCGCTCAAGCGCAAGTACGAGCCGGAAATCGCAGCTCTTCAGGCAGCGATTGACAAGGCGGGCGCAGCGATCAAGCTTTTCCCGATGGCAACCTTCTATCCTGCGGGCGACGAACAAACCATGGTGCAGCTGGT
>JBJDZO010000160.1:4483-10409 GCA_051868095.1 Butyricicoccus sp.
CCGGAAGCCATCCGGGCGGCGGTTGTCACCAAGACAACCGGCAACCTGCTGGTTCTGCCGCGCGATCATTACCTGATTACCCGCGCACAGCGGCCCATCGAGCGCATTGCGGCGCAGGCACGCGCAGCGTGTATTCAGTGCCGCATGTGTACCGATCTGTGCCCGCGCTACCTGATTGGCCATCAGATTCGGCCGAATCTGGTTATGCGCAACCTGTATCGGGAGAAGTTCATTGAGGACGACGGCGAATTCCTTCGCGCGTTCGGCGACGCGGCAAATTGCTGCTCGTGCGGCGTATGCGAAATGTTCGCCTGCCCGATGGGACTTTCCCCGCGTAAGGTCAATGAGTACATGAAAGTGCAGCTGCGTGAACGCGGCATTCAGGTGCCCCGCAACATGGTCTGCGAGGCGCACGAGGACATCAATTTGCACCGCATCCCGACCGGACGTCTGGTCACTCGGCTCGGTCTTGCGGACTATTACGGCAAGCACGCGCACGAATGCCTGGAGCTGGAGCCCGAGACCGTTTTCGTCCCGTTCTCCCAGCACATCGGCAAACCGGCCGTGCCGGTCAAGAACACCGGCGATACGGTGGAGGCGGGCGAACTGCTCGCGGCGGCGGCTGAAAACGGCCTGTCGGCCAACATCCACGCCAGCATCACCGGCGTGATTACGGAAATTACCCCGGCTGGGGCACGCATTGCCCGCCGGAAGGAGGGATAAACAGTGGCACTTGCAATCGGCATGATTGAACTTTCCAGTATTGCCCGCGGCATTGACACTTGTGATTATATGGTAAAGGCCGCACAGGTCGAGCTGCTCCGAGCGTCCACTGTTTGCCCGGGTAAGTACATCATTATCGTAGCAGGCGATACGGGAGACGTCCGCGCATCTATGAAAGAGGGCCGCAAACACGGCGCACAGTTCGTTGTGGATGAGCTGATGATCCCGAATATCCATGAACAGCTGATTCCTGCCATCTCGATGACCAATCAGGTTGAGGTGCGCGGCGCAGTAGGTGTTCTGGAGTTCTATTCGATCGCTTCTGCGATTCTCGCGGCGGATGTGGCAGCGAAGGCGGCCAACATTACGCTGATTGAAGTGCGTACCGGCTACGCCATCGGCGGTAAGGGCTTTGTCACCCTGACCGGCGACGTCGGCGCTGTACGCGCGGCAGTGGAAGCCGCGTCGAGAGACGCGGAGCTTCTGGTCGGCACGACGGTCATCCCGCGTCCGGCCAAACAGCTCTTCGACGCGTTGCTTTGATATGCCGGGGCTTTGGCCCCGCAGGGGGGAACAGAAAAAGCTGTTCCGTTTATGCATCCGCAAATAAAAGAGGAGGATAGCAAATGAGCGTTTTTACTGAAAGCTTACAGGGCTGGATTTCCGGTCTGTCTATCAACTCGGTCATCATGATGATTATGATGATCTTCATGATTGTCGGCGCAGTCGACAAGATCATCGGTAACAAGTTTGGCTACGGCGAACAGTTCGACGAAGGCTTTAACGCGATTGGCCCTCTGGCCGCCGCAATGGCCGGCGTTGTTGCAGCCGCTCCCGTACTGGCCACCATCCTTGGCCCCGTCATCACCCCGATTTACACCGCGATCGGTGCGGACGCTTCCATGTTCGCAACCACGCTGCTCGCGTGCGACATGGGCGGCTACCCGCTGGCAATGCAGCTGGCAGCAGACGAATCCATTGGTAACTTTGCCGGCCTGATCCTCGGCACCATGATGGGCCCGACCATCGTATTCACGATTCCGGTTGCACTGGGCATCATGAAGAAGGAAGATCGCCCGTACCTCGGCGCTGGTATCCTCGCCGGTATGATTACCGTTCCGATCGGCTGTATCGTTGGCGGTCTGGTCATGAACATGACCCCGTACAAGATGAGCATCGGCCGCATCCTCATCAACCTGGTTCCGGTTATCATCATTGCTGGTCTGATCGTTATCGGCCTGTGGTTTGCCCCGACCAAGATGATCAACGGCTTCAACGTATTTGGTGCAGGCGTTACTATCGTTATCACCATCTTCACCGCAATCGCAGTATTCGAGTACCAGACTGGTATCATGTTCCCGCTGATGGACGTCATGGTACTGCCGGACGCGGACGGCGTTGTACCGCTTGAATCCGGTCTTCTGGTTTGCGGCCAGATCGGTATCGTACTGATCGGTGCGTTCCCGATGGTAAAGTGGATCACCAACACCTTCGGCGGCGCGCTGAATAAGATGGGCGCAGCTCTTGGCATGAACGACAAGGGTTCTGCCGGTATGGTAGCGAACCTTGCGAACAACATCGCAATGTTCAACATTCTGCATGAGATGAACCCGAAGGGCAAGCTGCTGAACATCGCGTTCGCAGTATCCGCAGCATTCGTATTCGGCGACCACCTTGGCTTCACCGCTGGCGTGAACAAGGAAATGATCTTCCCCGTTATCGTTGGTAAGCTGGTAGCCGGTATTACGGCGGTTATTCTGGCCAACGTTCTGGCTCCGAAGCTGCTGAGCAAGATTGACGCATCCAAGTAAGAAAGGTTCGTGACCTTATGAACATTAGTGAAGCTTTGATCCGTGAGATCGTGGAAAAAGTGTTGTCTGAGGCAACCCAGCAGGCGCCCGCCATGGAGCGTCAGGTGGATCCGAGCGGCATCATCGGTATCAAAACCAGCTCGGTGGAGCTGGAGCCCTTTGAGGGTCGTGAGGACGTCCGTCTGCGTGATGTGACGACGCTGGAAGAAGCGCCGCGCATGGGCTGCGGTATCATGGAACTCAAGGACGGCGCAAGCTTCGAATGGACGCTGACCTATGACGAGTATGATATCGTGCTCGAAGGTCATCTGGAGATCGAGATTGACGGCCGCATTGTTTCCGGTGATGTCGGTGATATCATCTACATCCCGAAGGGCAGCCACATCCATTTCCAGACGCCCGACTACACAAAGTACGCTTATACGGTTTATCCGGCAAACTGGCAGGAGGGTTGATTGCCTGACTCCGCTGCGTGCCGCCGTCTTCCCAAGCGGTGCGCAGCGGCGGCCCTGCCGTACAGCCACAGACCTACATCTGCGGCCTTTTGGACAGGCGGTCTGCTGCTGTACCCGGTCGGGTGCAGCTTTTTTTGATGGACCGGCAGAAAGCCGCAGACTTATAGCGGAAAGGCGGAGAACATGGAATATCGGACAGAAGTGTGCGTCCGCGAGATCACTGTCCCGCGGCTGCTGGAACAATATTATAATCCTGCGGCCTTCCATGCGTGCTGTCTGGGGTGTCCGGATTACAACAAGCGGTGGTCGTGCCCGCCCGGCGCGCCCGATACGTGCGAATTTTTCGCGTCGTTTTCACGCGCCTATCTGATTGGCGTGAAGGTAATTTACACCGCGGCCTGCCGCCGGGCATCCGAGCAGCCTGCTCTGCTCGAACCCATCCGGCAGCGCACCTATGGACAGGTAAAAAAGATGCTCCTCGAAATGCAGCTGCAAATTGAGGGACGCATTCCGGGCGCAACGAGCATTGCGGCCGGACGCTGCGAGCAGTGTGTGCGCTGCACCCGTTCGCAGGGCAAGCTGTGCATGAAACCGCATCGTATGCGCTATTCATTTTCGGCGTTCTGCTTTGACCTGGGCAGAATCGCAGATGAGGAACTGCACATGCCGCTGCGGTGGAGCGCGAATGGTCTGCCCGAGTACAACGTGGCAATTGCAGCGCTGCTTGTGCCATAGAGTTTTCGAAGGCGTAATGGGAATTGCTGTTTTCAGCCCCGATTTGTAACGGTTTCCAGCCTGTTTACAAAAAAATAGCGGTAAGGCTTCAAAACCTTGCCGCTGTTTTTTTTATTCTTCTTCCGCGTGCTCGAGTGCAAGCTGCATCAGTGCAAACTGGCAGTCTACCGGCGGCTCACCCGAAGCGCGTTCGGGCTTCACCAGATCGCCGTGCGTATTGTGGATGCGCGCCTTGGTGTTGTCGCGCAGCGCGAGATCAAGAATCTCATGAATCCGCTTCACAGCGGCAGGATCATTTACCGGGCAGGCAACTTCGATGCGCTTTTCGGTGTTGCGCGTCATCAGGTCGGCCGAACCGATGTAAATGCGTTCTTCCTCGCCTACACCGAAGCTCAGAATGCGCGAATGCTCCAGAAAACGGCCGACAATCGACCGGATACGAATGTTTTCGGTCTTACCCTTCACGCCTGGCACCAGACAGCAGATGCCGCGGATGATCAGGTCAATGGGCACGCCCGCACAGGATGCGGCCGAAAGCCGGTCAATCAGGGCGCGGTCGGTCAGCGAGTTGAACTTCATGACAATGCGGCAAGGCTTTCCAGCGTTGGCCTTGGCAATCTCGTCGTCGATTAGACGGAGCACAGCCGGTTTGAAGATATGCGGTGAAATCAGCAGCGAATGGCTGTTCATCGGCGCCGCACCCAAGGCCATATGATTGAAAAAGTCGGCGGCGTCCTCACCCAAAACCGGGTCGGAGGTAATCAGCGCGAGATCGGTGTACATAACCGCGGTTTTTTCGTTGTAGTTGCCGGTGCCGATTTGGGTGATGTACTCAATGCCGTCCTCGCCTAGACGGGTGATCAGGCACAGCTTGGAATGCACCTTGAGGTCCTCAATGCCGTAAATGACCTTGCAGCCTGACTCCTCCAGCCGCTCAGCCCAGTCAATGTTGTTCTGTTCATCGAAACGTGCGCGCAGCTCGACCAGTACGGTCACATCCTTGCCGTTTTCAGCGGCTTCGCACAGATAGGAGATCAGCTTGGACTTACGCGCTACGCGGTAAATCGTGATCTTGATGGAGACCGTATGCGGGTCGCGCGCGGCCTCGCGCATCATATGCAGGAAAGGGGACATGCTTTCATACGGATAATGCAGCAGCACATCATGCTTGTGCACCTGCGGCAGGATTGGTTTGCTATCATCCACCATCGGGGATGGCTGCGGCGTCCACGGCTCATAGAGCAGGCCGGGCGTCTGAGGCAGGCTGCTTTGCAGCGCGAAAGCATAGCTCAGATTGAGCGGCGCGTCGCAGGCATATACCTGATCTTCGTCCAAGCCCAAACGCACGCAGAGCTGATGCAGGGCGGCCGACGGCAGTCTTCCTTGATACTCCAGCCGCACGGGCGCAAGCAGGTTGCGCTTTTTGAGCAGCTTCTGCATATGCTGCCGGAAGTCAGCGTCCACGTCAAATGCCTCATCGTCCGGGCTGATGTCCGCGTTGCGCGTGACCTTGATGACCGATTTGGACTGAATGTGGAAGCCGGGGAACAGATTGGAAACCTTGCCGAGCAGGATGTCCTCGGTCAGGATATAGCGCAGACTGTCACCAGGCAGAACCACAAAAGGCGGCAGGGACGGCGGAATGGGCAGTAAGCCGAGCAGGGTGCGGTCTTCGAAGCGCAGCCGCACCAGAAGGTGAAGACGGCCGCTCGGGATATGCGGGAAGGGGTGGTGCTGGTCGATGACCTGCGGCGACAGGATGGGCTTGGCCGCCGTGCGGTACCAGCGATCCACAAAGCGCTTTTCCGCGGCCGTCAAATCCTTGCGGTGCAGGCGATGCACACCCATATCGGCCAGATCGTTCTCGATTTTGGCAAAGATCTTGTCGCGCCGCTTGGATAACGGCCCGCAGACCTTAAAAATATGCTCAAGCTGTTCGGCAGCCGTCCAGCCGCACTTGTTGTCCGGCAGATCTTCCGAACTGATTGCCGCGATATCGGTCAGCGAACCAACGCGGATCATGAAAAACTCATCCAGATTGGATGTGAAAATGGATACAAATTTCAGTCGTTCAAACAGCGGCACCGATTCATCCTCCGCCTCCTCCAGAACGCGGCGGTTGAAGTCCAGCCAGGACAGCTCACGGTTGAGCGTATAGCTGATATCATGGCTGAGGATGCGCTGCTTTTTTTTCTCTTTTTT
>JBJDZO010000160.1:10509-12897 GCA_051868095.1 Butyricicoccus sp.
ACGCCGGCTGGCCATTTGGGAAATGGACGGCCGTTTACTTTTCGCTGTGATTGCCTTCATCTTCAAAGATCAGATCGTCGATATCGGGCGGATCGGGCAGCTGCGGCCGGATATAGATGCGCATGGGAAGTCACCTCCTTGAAATTGTATCGCACCGTTGCGATATTTGCTCTCCCGCGGCAAATGCCGCACACCGGTATAGTACCAGTGTTTTTCTTCTTATACCAAGTATACCACAGAAAAAGGGCGAATCCAAGGGGTTTTTCTGTGAATAGTTTATAAATTTTCTGCAAATTTTTGTCGAGAAAAAACGGCAGAAAGCACCGCGGAGGCGGCCTCTCTGCCGTTTGTAATCGGATAAAGCCCCCGCCACTGCCGATGCAGCCCCATTGCTAACCTGCACGTAAGAGCAGGTGGGTTTCCTATCTCCGATTTCCGTGCTTCCAACTTCCGCTTTTGATTCGCGGGAGGCCTGCGCTCCACCGGAGAAGATTCTTCGGAATCCCGTATAAGAGATGTGGGTTGAAAAAGGGCTGCTGTCGAACAGGGCAGGGGGAATAGCTTATTCCTCGTCCTCGTACATGTCCTCGACACGCTCCATGACGATGTCAAAGATCTTGTCGGCTTCATCCTCGTCCTCGACCGAGGCAAGGATTTCCTCGCCGTCCTCCTCGATGACCTTAAGGATGACGACCTCGGCTTCTTCATCGACCGCAAGCTCAGCCGGGATGAAGGCCATATAGGTCTGGCCGTCTACTTCGACGGTGTCGATGTGCTGGAACTCGACCTCGTTGCCGTCTTCGTCGGTCAGTACAACATAATCGTTGCCGTATTCTTCGCTCATAGTGGGAACCTCTCTCGCAGACGGCATTGCGCCGTGATTTCATTACTATAAGAATAGTACACTTTTTTTGAATTTTCAACCGTTTTCGAGCGAAATAAACCATTTTGTAATCTTTCGCCCGAGGGAGTCTTTCTGTCTAACAACGATACACTATTCTATGCGGGTTTGTCAAGAAGCATACCTGAAATTTTCGCCCGGGCATTTTCGTGCAGTTTTTCAGAAAATGGGGATTGACAGCCCGGAAAAGCCGTGGTATAGTAATGGGGTAAAACAAAGCAGGGCTTCTATGCCCTCACCCGCCGCAGCCGCAACCGGGTTAACATCTCCGCACAAGGCTCTCCTTGTGCGCTTTTGTGAGAACGGACGGCGCGGCTGTCCGCTTTTTTTGTCCCTTCGGCGCTCCGCCGGGGGCATCCATCCCGTGAATACCGTTTAGGAGGTGCTTTCGCATTAGCAGCATGGAACATCAGATCAACGAAGAAATCCGCGATAAGGAAGTCCGTCTGATTGCCGACAACGGCGACCAGCTTGGCATCGTGTCGTCCAAAGAGGCGCTCGAAATCGCAATCCAGAAGGGCATGGATCTGGTTAAGATCGCCCCGCAGGCGCAGCCGCCGGTTTGCCGCATCATGGACTACGGCAAATTCCGCTTTGAACAGGCCAAGCGCGAAAAAGAGGCGCGGAAAAACCAGCGTGTCGTGGAGATCAAGGAAATTCGCCTGACCCCGGGCATTGACGTGGGCGACCTGAACACCAAGGTCAAGAACGCCTGCAAATTCCTCAAGGGCGGCGATAAGGTCAAGGTTTCGGTCCGCTTCCGCGGCCGTGAGGTGACCCATTCCTCCCTCGGTCTGGATCTGCTCCAGCGTTTTGCGGAACTGTGCACCGAGGTCGGCTCTGTCGAGAAGGCCCCCAAACTGGAAGGCCGCCAGATGCATATGTTCCTGGCGCCGAAAAAGGATAAGTAAAACCAAATTTCACCGTGCCTTCGGGCACACAAACGAGAGGAGTACAACGAATATGCCTAAGATTAAAACGCACAGCGGCGCGAAGAAGAGATTCTCTGTTACCAAGAGCGGTAAGATCAAGCGTGCGCATGTCGGCCGCCGTCACATCCTGACCAAGAAGAGCACCAAGCGTCTGCGCCACCTCCGCAAGGAAGGCTTCGCTGATAACACCAACGTAGCACAGGTAAAGCGCCTGATCCCCTACATGTAATTTTTATTACTTCACTTCAAAATCAAGATCATATCGGAGGTTTTTATAGATGGCTAGAGTTAAGGGCGCAATGATGACCCGCAAAAGAAGAAAGAAGATCCTGAAGCGCGCAAAGGGCTACTTCGGTGCAAAGTCCACCCATTTTAGAACTGCCAACCAGGCGGTTATGAAGTCCCTGAAGTACGCTTACATCGGCCGCAAGCACAAGAAGCGTGACTTCCGCCGCCTGTGGATCACCCGTATCTCCGCAGCTTCCAAGCTGAACGGCATGAACTACAGCCGCTTCATGAACGGCCTGAAGAAGGCTGGCATCGAGATCAACCGCA
>JBJDZO010000161.1:0-2918 GCA_051868095.1 Butyricicoccus sp.
GTGCGTTATAAGGGCAAGAACATCTTTGAAGTGCTCGATATGACGGTGGATGAAGCGGTGCGGTTCTTTGAGAATGTGCCTAAGCTGGCGCGCCGTCTGCAAACCATGCAGGAGGTCGGGCTGGGCTATGTCAAGCTTGGCCAATCTTCTACCACGCTGTCGGGCGGCGAAGCGCAGCGCGTCAAGCTGGCAACCGAGTTGTCCCGCCGTGCGACTGGGCGCACCATCTACATCCTCGATGAGCCGACGACCGGTCTGCACGTTGCGGATGTACACAAGCTGGTGGATGTGCTTCAGCAGCTCGTCGAGAAGGGCAACACGGTGGTTGTCATCGAGCACAACCTCGATGTCATCAAGACCGCCGATTATATCATCGACCTCGGCCCCGAGGGCGGCGACGGCGGCGGCGAAGTGGTCTGCTGCGGCACGCCCGAAGCGGTGGCGCGGTGCGAAGGCTCGTATACGGGCAGATATCTCAAAAAATATCTCGAAAAGAAGTGAAACAGGCGGTCGGAGTGCGTTCTCCGGCCGCTTGTTTGCATCAAATGAAAAAATTTCTGCATGAATGGACAAAATTGTTTGCAAAACGGTATCCTGGTGCTATAATGGCGTTAAAGTCGATCATATGGAGGGTTTTATGCGGGGACATAGATTTTTGGCGCTGCTTTTGGCGCTTGGACTTATGCTGGGTGGCTGCACCTTCGGGAAGAGGGGCGCGGCCTCCTCGGAGAAGCAGGGCTGGCGGCCCGCCGAAAGCGTGGCCGAACCAGAATCGGAGTCTGCGCCTGAGCCGGTGGTAGCGACGCTGGCCGTGTGCGGCGACACGATGAGCCACATGCCGCAGACGCGCGATGCATGGGACGATGCGCAGGGCAAATACGATTATTCGGTCATGCTGTCGGGCGCGCGCAAGTGGGTGGAACAGGCCGATTTCGCGGTGGCCAATCTGGAAACCACCTTTGCGGGCGGCCCGGATTACTCGGGCTATCCGGCGTTCAACACGCCGGACGATCTGGCGGACAACCTGAAGGACATGGGGTTTGACCTGCTGCTGACCGCGAACAATCACTGCATGGACCGCGGATTTGATGGCCTCAGCCGGACGCTGGATGTGCTGGACGAGCGCGGCTTGCAGCATGTCGGCACTTACCGCACGCGGGAGGAGCGTAACGCGGCAAGCGGTGCCGTGATCGCGGATGTGGGCGGCATTTCGGTCGCGTTTCTCGGCTATACCTACGGTACGAACGGCATTCCGGTTGCGTCCGACCGGAAATTTTCGGTGAACCTCTTCAACACCGATTATATGTCCGACTGTGCAGTGCCGGACACCGAGACCATCGAAGCCGATCTGGCCGCAGCGCGTGCGCTGGGCACCGACCTGATTGCGGTCATGATTCACTGGGGCGTGGAGTACCAGACCACACAGAACGCCTATCAGGAGGAGATTGCATCGCTGCTGTTTGCAAACGGTGCGGATATCATCCTCGGCGGGCATTCCCATGTGCCGCAGCCCATGGAGCTGCGCACGGTTACCGACGAAAACGGACAGGAAAAGCAAGGCTTTGTGTGCTTTTCGCTCGGCAACTTCATTTCCGCGCAGAATGACCGCTACACCGACACGACAGCGGTGCTGAATCTGGAACTGACCAAGGATATGGAGACCGGAGAAGCCGCGGTTTCTGGTTACAACTACGCGCCCATGCTCATGCTCGACCGCGAAAGCGGCGCAGATGTGCGATTCCAGCTGCTCGACGCGCAGACGACGCTGGACGAGGGCGGCATTTCAGACGCGCTGGCCGCCAAGCTTCAGCAGTGTATCGATGATTGCCATACGATCTTTGACGCAGCGGCGTAAACCCTTTGCATCCCGGGGAACATCCCCGGGATTTTCTATTCTGCACAAGAATTTGATGTTTGAGTTGGGAAATATGCTCAAAGTTTGGGCTTCCTTTCGAGGAAAAGCTGTGCTACACTAGAATGCGATCCGGTTGGAGAAGTCTTGGAGAACTTGGGGGAATCTTCTGGTGAAACTACAGAAAATGCACATCGGCCTGCGGGCGGTTAAAACCGCGCTGTCGGTCGGAATTTCCATGCTGGTGGCCCGGCTGCTCGGCTCCAGCCTGCCGATTTTCGCGGTCATCGGCGCGATTTCGGCCATGAGCCGCAATCTGAACGATACGCTGCACGAATGCCTGAATCAGATCATCGGTACGTTCATCGGTTTTGTAGTTGCAAGTGTGTTTGTGCGCGTGCTGCCGGATCCGGCGTTCTTTCTGTGGATGGGGCTGGGTACGCTGCTCGTCACCGCGTTCTGCCTGCGGCTGAACGTGCAGTTTGCCGTGCCGCTGGCCTGCATTGTGTTCGCGGACATCTGCCTGTACGGCGGCGGCAACGATCAGGTCTGGTACGGATTCCACCGCTTTACCGATACCGTGGTTGGCCTGCTGGTTGCGCTGGTGGTCAATCTGGTCATCAAGCCGTACAACAATGAAAAACGCATCCTGCGTGCGCTGCGGGAAATTCTGGCGGCTCTGCCCGCGTATCTGGACACCCGCGTTTTGCAGGGACGGTATCCCGATCTTGCGCCGCTGCGCGGGCAGCTTGCGCAGCTTTCCCGGGAAATGGGGATTTATGAGGGACAGTTCGTGCGTGTGTTCCGCGCACCGAACGCCAAACCGTCCGAAGCGGCATATCTGCGCGGCTGTGAGCAGCTGGCCGTCCGCATGGAACAGGAGCTGTCCGCGCTGTGCTGTATGGACGTTATGGGTGCGCCCGACCGCGCAAATCTGGACAGACTGGGCCAGATGGGGCTGGAAATCCCGGAAATTCAGGGAAAGTGGTACTCGGAGCAGGATAATATGGTGCTCAACTATCATCTTGAAAATCTGCTGAACGCCTATCAGTATCTGTCCGATCTG
>JBJDZO010000162.1:0-2914 GCA_051868095.1 Butyricicoccus sp.
GAACAGCTATGAAAATTCATATTACAGAAACCGTCCTGCGCGACGCCAATCAGTCGCTGATGGCGACCCGTCTGCCGATTGAGGATTTCACCGGCATTCTGGACACCATCGATCAGGCCGGTTATCACTCAATCGAGTGCTGGGGCGGTGCAACCTTTGATTCCTGCCTGCGCTATCTGGGCGAAGACCCGTGGGAGCGTCTGCGCACGATCAAGAAGCACATGAAAAACACCAAGCTGCAGATGCTGCTGCGCGGACAAAACCTGCTCGGCTACCGCCATTATTCGGACGACATGGTGCGCCGTTTTGTACGTGCATCGGTCGAAAACGGTATGGATATCATCCGTATTTTCGACGCGCTCAACGATCTGCGCAACATCGAAACCGCAGTGGACGAATGCCTGAAAGCGGGCGGCCATGCACAGGGCACCATCTGCTATACCCTGTCGCCGATTCACAACCTTGAGATGTACGTCGGCCTTGGCAAGCAGATCGAGCAGATGGGCTGCCAGAGCCTTTGCATCAAGGATATGGCAGGCATCATGAGCCCGAAGGAGTGCTTTGACCTCGTCACTGCGCTCAAGAAGGAAATCAAGATCCCGATCTATGTGCATACCCATCAGACCACCGGTCTGGGCTTCATGACCTACCTCAAGGCAGCCGAAGCAGGCGCGGCCGGCATCGATTGTGCAATCTCGTCCTTCGCCGGCGGCACCAGCCAGCCCGCGACCGAAACCATGGTCTATACCCTCAGTCAGATGGGCTTTGACTGTGGCGTGAACTCCAAAACCCTCAAGAAAATCAACGATTTCTTCCTGCCCGAGGAGCGTAAGTTCATCGACAACGGCACCTTCGACCCGACCGTACTCGCGGTCAAGGCCGATGCGCTGGTGTATCAGATTCCGGGCGGCATGCTGTCCAACCTGATGGCCCAGCTCAAGATGCAGGGCGCGATCGACCGCCTCGACGAAGTGCTCGAGGAGACCCCGCGCGTGCGCGCCGATCTCGGTTATCCGCCGCTTGTTACCCCGCTCAGCCAGATGGTCGGCGTTCAGGCGACCGTCAACGTGCTGCTCGGTGAGCGTTATAAGAACATCGGTAAGGAGATCAAAGCCTATATCAAGGGTGAATACGGCAAGGCGCCCGGCGCAATTGATCCCGAGCTGATGAAGAAGGTGCTCGGCGATGAGCAGCCCATCACGGGCCGCTATGCGGAGAACATCGAACCCGAATTCCCGAAGGCCAAGGAGGAACTGGGTGACCGTGCCGAGTCCGATCTCGATGTGCTCTCCTATATCTGCTTCCCGCAGCAGGCCGAGCAGTTCTTTGCCGACCGTGAGCTGAAAAAGGCACTGGTCGCCAAGTATACCATCGAGGAGGTAAAGTAAGATGGGCAATCTTTCTGCTGGTGCTTTCCTCGTCGCGCTGTCCGGCATTGTGATCGTGTTCCTCATGCTGGCGGTGCTGTGCTTTATGATCCCGATCATCTCCAAAGTGGTACAGTCGGTACAGAAGAAGCCGGCGCGTGAGCGCGTGGTAACGACCGAACCGAAGTCCGCTCCGGCTCCGGCCGCCGCGCCTGCCGTCACCGCAGTGGCCGGCGACGTGGCATTGATCGACGTGGACGAAAAGACTGCGGCCTGCGTCATGGCCATTGTCAGCCATGAGACCGGCATTCCGCTTTCCGAGCTGATTTTTAAGACCATTAAGGCGATTTAACGCAGGGGGAAACAGAAAATGAAATATATTGTGACGCTTAACGGCAAGAAATTTGAAGTTGAAGTTGAGAAGGGCCAGGCGACCGCAGTTTATGCGGGCGAGGCTGCGGCAGCTCCGGCTCCCGCACCGGCTCCGGCGGCTGCGCCCGCGGCAGCTCCGGCACCTGCTGCGGCTCCCGCTGCACCGGCAGGCGCAGGCGACCCGGTTGCATCGCCCATGCCGGGCACCATTCTGGACGTGCGCTGCTCGAACGGGCAGGCGGTCAAGAAGGGCGATGTGCTCTTTATCCTCGAAGCTATGAAGATGGAGAACGAGATTTTCGCGCCCAAGGACGGCACGGTAACCTCGGTCTGCGCGAGCAAGGGTACGGCGGTTGATACCGGCACGACCCTGTGCACGCTGGCTTAAAGGGGGAACACCGCAATGACTGATTTCTCCTTTATCGGTACGCTGCAAAAGATTCTGGCCACGTCGGGTTTTGCAGGCTTCCTCGATGACCCGCGCAATCTGGTCATGATTCTGGTCGCGTGCCTGCTGCTGTACCTCGGCATCGGCAAGAAGTTTGAGCCGCTGCTGCTGGTGCCGATTGCGTTCGGCATGCTGCTGTGCAACTTCCCGCTGACCGGTCTGCTGGCTGAGCCGACGGTTGTGGACGGCGTGACCAAAAGCCCCGGTTTCCTGTGGGTCATCTATCAGGGCGTTCAGCACGCGATTTACCCGTCCATCATCTTTATGGGCATCGGCGCGATGACCGATTTCGGTCCGCTGATCGCGCGTCCGACCTCGCTGCTGCTGGGCGCGGCGGCGCAGTTCGGTATTTTCTCGGCATTCCTGCTGGCGCTGGCGCTCGGCTTCCCGGAAGCTGTTGCGGCTGCCATCGGCGTAATCGGCGGCGCGGACGGCCCGACGGCCATCCTGACCGCATCTAAGCTGGCTCCGGAATACCTGCCCGCCATCGCGGTGGCCGCGTATTCGTACATGGCGCTCATTCCGCTCATCCAGCCGCCGCTCATGCGTCTGGTCACTACCCAGAAGGAGCGCGAAATCAAGATGGAGCAGCTGCGCGTGGTCTCCAAGACCGAAAAGATTGTGTTCCCGATTGCGGTTGCTGTCTTTGTTATCCTGCTGATCCCGGACACTGCGCCGCTGATCGGTATGCTGATGCTGGGCAACCTGTTCCGCGAATGCGGCGTAA
>JBJDZO010000163.1:0-2898 GCA_051868095.1 Butyricicoccus sp.
TCGGCGTGCAGAAGGGCGATGTGGTGTGTTGTGCTTCCGTCACGATTCCGGAGCTTACATATGTACTCTACGGTCTCAATAAAATCGGCGCCTCCTTGCTCGTACTCGACCCGCGCAGAAGCACAGTGGAAATGCAGCCGTTTCTGGAAAAATCAACAAAGAAAGTCGCCATGGTCATTGATCTTGCTTATGACCATGTTTCCAAAGCGCTGGAGGGCTTTGGTTTTGAAAAGATCGTAGTCATTTCCCCGGATGCATCCATGCCGTTTTTCACCCGGAAACTAAAGCAATTGAAGATGCCCGCCCCCCCAATCAAATATGACGGCAAGACCATCAGCTACTCCAGCTTTGTGCGGTTGGGTAATGGTCAAACCGTCGAGGAAGTGGCATACGGCGAAAATGATCTGGCCGCCATCACGCTCACCGGCGGAACAACCGGCTCTCCGAAGGGTGTGATGCTCTCCAATGACGGCTTCAATGCAGTCGCGCTCGATTTTCAATTATGCGGAGTGCGCTATACCAGAAACCAGCGTTTTTTAAACATCATTCCGGCTTTTGCATCCTACGGCATCGTGTCCAGTCTGCATATGCCGCTGTCATTGGGACTTGAGGTCGTGATGATTCCGAAGTTTGACCCGGATCGGGTCGGACATCTGGTGAAAAAATACCGTCCTGCACATACCCTGCTGGTTCCGGCGCATTACGAAAAGCTCATGAACAGCAAAGAAATGCAAAACGGTTTTGACCTGTCTTTTTTGGAAACAGCAGGTTCCGGCGGCGACACGATGAACGCCGGACTGGAAGGAAAACTCAACGCCTTCCTGAAGGAGCACGGATGCAAATATCCGCTGTCACAGGGCTACGGTATGAGCGAGGTCAGCTCGGCCGCAAGCTGCTGCTGCAACGGAAACTTCAAGAGTCTGAGCGTTGGTTATCCGTTGCTGACCACCACCATCAGCATCTTTAAGCCCGGCACCACGGAAGAGCTTGGGTTCAACGAAGAGGGAGAAATCTGCATCAGCGGTCCTTCCGTCATGCTTGGCTACTTCAACAACCCGGAAGAGACGGAGCAAGTCCTCAAAAAGCATCCGGACGGCACCGTTTGGGTTCACAGCGGCGATCTGGGGTACATGGACGAAGACGGCTTCATTTTCATCCGCGGACGCATCAAGCGCATGATCACGCGCTTTGACGGACACAAAATCTTCCCGACGCAGGTGGAGAGCGTAATCAGCACGCACAAAGACGTACTGAGCTGTGCCGTAGTCGGTGTGAAAGACGCGCTTCATGCACAGGGCATGATGGCAGTAGCTGTCATGGAACTGCGGGAAGGCTGCGACGAGAAAACAGTTCGCTCAGAAGTGGAACAGATCTGCTGTGCAGAGCTGGAAGACCGGGGTCGTCCGATCGACTATCTGTTCGTGCAGCAGATGCCGCACACCGGCATGGGTAAGATCGATTATGCTAAGCTCACGGATTACTATGAGAACTCCTGCGTACAGATGGGTGAAGCTGTCTGATACTATTTCTGATTCGTTATTTACATAAGGAGGGCTAACGATGAAAATCACGAAAAGAGTAGTTTCCTTGGTTCTGGTGCTCGTACTGTCGCTGAGTCTGCTGTGCGTGGGTGCCAGCGCCGCGACAGCTTCCAATGTGAAGCAATATGGCGTTTACACCTGCATTGGAGACAGCAACGCCGCCGGCTATGCACTTGCGGAGTATACGGATATCTGCACCCGCACGCCGGGCGCTTACCACGACCTTGTTGCATCCGCGGTCGGTGCCGAGCTGCTACAGTTCGGTTGGGGTGGTTTTCGCACCCATGAAGTGCGCCATATGCTGGACCCCGATTTCGAAATCACGGACTGGTCCTATGCCGATAACTGCGCCGGAAAGGTACACAAAGAAGACCTTGACTCCAGAAAAGAAGCTTACATTCAGGCGGTTGCAGATGCCGATCTGATTACTCTGAATGTGGGCGCCAACGACATTTTCGGAGCGGCTCTGGGCAAAGCCATGCTGGTCCTGTTTGCCGAAGACGAATCCAACCCGATTCTTACTGAAATCAAAGAAAAACTCGCTGACGGTGGTGGCGTGGCAGCCGCGCTGCTCAAACTCATGGGCTATGCCGAAAGCATCGGCAAGGGCGCGGAGTTCCTTTTGGTGCTCGCTGACGCCATGAATCAAGCCTACAATGAATTTGATGAAAACTGGGATGCAATTATCAAGAGCATTTATGATCGGAACCCAGATGTAACCTTGGTCGTTTTGAGCGCAATTAATCCGTTCAGCAATACGACTCTCACAGAAAACAGTGTGCTGAAGATCGGGAAGCTCGCCGAACCCGTCATTATGAAGCTGAATCGAACCATGAAAACAACTTCCGCATACGCGGACAGCTATCTGTATTGCGATGTGACAGACACACAACTGGGCGATTTGGCAATTCAGCAAGAGGACTTCTGGACTGCTTATCTGCCGGCCGTCCATCCCACGGCGGAGGGCCATGCCTACATTGCCGAGCAGATCCTGAAGCTCCTGCCAGAGGCGGACCCGGTTGATCCCACGGAGCCCGTTGACCCGAACACGCCGTCCGACCTGAACACCGAAGATCACATGGCCTACATCACCGGCTACAGTGACGGTACCGTGCAGCCCAACGCCGATATCACCCGCGCGGAGGTCGCCGCGATCTTCTACCGGCTGCTGGACGAGGACGCGCACGCGAAATACGACACGACGGCAAACGGCTTCTCCGCCCACATCCTCGGGCAGCGTTCCAAGACCAATCCGAACAACAAGAACGACTATTTCGAGTCGAACCTTAACCTCACCAAGAGGGAGAACTCGGTGATTCTCCTTGAGGACGACTACTCGACGAAATATGCGGGATAC
>JBJDZO010000164.1:0-2894 GCA_051868095.1 Butyricicoccus sp.
CGATACCGTCCGCGCAAACGGCACCGTGCGTATCCTGCTCGATACGGATACCACGCCCGCGTCGTGGATTGAAATGACCGCCAGCCTGCCTGAAGGGGACGTAGGCACGATTACGAACGTCGATTTTGACGGCTTCAAGGTCGGTAAGGTTACTTTTGTTGACAACTCCATGTTGCAGGACAGCATCATCAATCTGGACGACTATGTCACCCGCAAGCTGGCGCGATCGATTGCGCTGGCGCTCGATAAGGCCATCGCGGTAGGCGAAGGCGCAGCGAATAAGCAACCTGACGGCATCATTCCCAAGCTGCCCGAGAAAAACAAGGTGACCGTCACTGCACCGTCCGGCTTTGCCGATCTGGTGAAGCCCATCGCACTCATCGACACCGGCGAAGACGCGAGCGGCGAAATTATCGCAGTCATGCAGCGCAAGACCTATTACAACCGCTGCATGCAGTATTCGGTGCAGCCGACCGCGGCGGGCGATGTGGTGGCCAAGCTGCCGAACCTGCGCCAGCCTGACCTGCTCGGCCTGCGCGTAGTGTTCAACAACAACATTCCGGACGATGCGATTTTGTACGGCGACTTTTCCAAGTATACGCTGGTCGAGCGTGAGAGCATCGCCATCACCAAGTCTGAGCACGTCAAGTTCTCGGAAGATCAGATGGGCTTCCGCGGGCTGGGTCGCTTCGACGGCAAACCGACCCGTCCGGCGGCGTTCGTGCTCGTGACCATTCAGGACGGGGAATAAGGCATGATCGCAGGGACGGAAGCGGTGCTTGCGCTGCTGAAAGCTGATCTGGGCATCCGGCACGAGAAGCAGGATGACCGGCTGAACGCTATGCTCGCCGCCTGTGAGGCCGAGCTGGCCGAAAAAGGAATTGAGCTGCATCCGTTGTCCGAGGACATGATGCTGCTGAGTGATTTCGCGGCGTGGCGCTGGCGCAGCCGGCTGGAAGATCGTCCGGCGCTGTCCGACAGTCTGCGTTACCGTATCCGCAACCGACAGGCAAGGGGGCGCGCCCATGCAGAGTAAACGATATCCGTCGCTCGATGATGTGTGCGTGCTGCTCGCGGATGCGGACGGGCAGGACGCGATTGGAAACCCGCTGCCGGGAGGCGCGGAACGGGAAGTGTTCTGCGCCGAAACCCCGGCTTCGTCCGGCGAGTTTTATAGGGCCGGACAGCAGGGACTGCGGCTGGAAGCCGTGCTTGTGCTGGACAGCAGCGAGTATCAGGGCGAAACCAAAGTGCGGTTTGACGGGCGGACGCTGGACGTTGTGCGGGTTTATCCGCGCCCGGACGGCCTGACCGAATTGTATCTGGCAAGGAAGGTGAGCGGATGACGGGAAACGCAAACGAGCTTGGTTCCATGCTTCTGGAGCTGATGCAGGACTATACGGAGGAAGTGCAAGCGGGCATGGAAACGCTGGTGGACGAAGTCGGGAAACAGGCCCTCAAGGACATCAAAGCGGGAAGCCCGGTTGAAACCGGCAGCTATGAGCGCGGCTGGACTTCGAAAAAGGTCAAAAGTATGGAGGGAGTCAGCCGTATTATCTTCAACAAATATCCACACAGGCCGCATCTGCTGGAAAAAGGCCACGCCAACCGCGACGGCGGGCGTACCGAGGGCATTCCGCACATCGCGCCCGCCGAAAAGAAGGCGCGTGAACGGCTGATCGAAGGAACCAAGGAGCTGTTGAAACGATGACACTGGCGGATATCAAAACCGCGCTCGACGCGAGCGGTTATCCGGTCGCGTACCATCATTTCAAAGTGGGGGCCGCGCCCGGGCTGCCGTTTGTCGTGTATCTGGCTGAGGTGCAGCCGATCGGCGCGGACAACACGGTCTATCAGCAGACCGCCCGGGTGCGTGTCGAGCTGTACACCGACCGCAAAGACCCCGATGCCGAACGCCGCGTGCGCACGGCTATGCTCGCTGCGGGGATGTACCCAAACCCGGCGGGCGAGACCTACATTGACAGCGAAAAAATGTATAGGAACGTTTACGAAAGCGAGGTCGTTTATGAGTAAGATCACGTATGGCATCTGCAATCTGCACTATGCCAAGAAAACCATCGGCGAGGACGGCGCAGTTACGTTCGGCACGCCGGTCGCTATGCCGGGCGCGAGCGAGATGACGCTTGACCCGGTCGGAGAGACTACGCCGGTCTGGGCCGACAACGGCAAATATGTGAACATCGTCAGCAATCAGGGCTATGAGGGTTCGGTGACCGTCTACGGTCTGCCTGAGGCCTTCTGCACCGATATTCTCGGTATGACCAAGGATACAAAGGGCGTCATGGTCGAGAACGCCGACGCGGTGCAGGCCGAATTTGCCCTGCTCGGTGAGTTCGCCAGCGAGACCGCAGAAAAGAAACGCTGGGTGATGTATAACTGCACCGGCAGCCGTCCGGCGGTCGCGGGCAAGACCAAAGAGGAGAATATTGAAGCGCAGGCGTATCAAATCGACATCACCGCGTCGCCGCTCGAGGGCACCGGCGACGTGCAGGCGTCCATCGTCGGCACCGACACCGACGCAACCTTTAAAGACTGGTTCAAGACTGTGTATCAGCCGGCTGCGGCGGAGGGCTAAGCGATGGAGAAAATCATCCGAATCGGGGAGGTTTCCTTCCCGGCGCGCTCGAACGCCGCCAGCTTCCTTTCGTATAAGGCCAATTTTCACCGCGACGCGCTGCGCGATATGCTGCGGCTGGCCAAGGGATTCCCGGCGGATGCCGTGGACGACGGCGCGGTAATCGATGCGCTGCTTGCAAACGAGGATTTCGACCTTGATGTGTTTCTGCGGTTTTTGTGGGTGTTCGCTAAGGCCGCGGACAAAGGTATCCCGCCGATGGATGAATGGCTGGAAAGCATGGATGTGTCGCCGTTTG
>JBJDZO010000165.1:0-2893 GCA_051868095.1 Butyricicoccus sp.
GCAATCCTTTCCTACGGTGCGGGCAACAGCTATGGGCATCCCCACGAGGAGACGCTCCGGAACCTGAACGCCGCTGTCATCCGCGATGTGCGCAGTACGGCGGAGGAAGGTACCATCGTGATCAAATTTCCGAAAAATATCGCAGAGGAGAATGCCGCATGAAACAGAAAGCGATTGTTGACCGGTTCGAAGGCGATTTCGTCGTTCTGGAACTCGAAAACGGAAAATGCATCAACATCCCGCGTACCAACGCCCCGGCAATGGCCGGCGAAGGGATGGTCGTCTGGTATGAAGGAGATCACATTCTCTCGATTGACGAAGCGGAAACCGCGCGGCGCGAATATGACATGCAGGTCAGGTTTGAACGTCTGCTCGGCAGACGCGATTTTAAGTAGCTAATTTTTTAATCCTATGGAAAAGGAAGTAATACCAATGCAGAAAAAACCTTTTGTGACCCTTCCTCAGATTGAGGAAATGGTCAAGACCTACCCGACCCCGTTCCATCTGTACGACGAAAAGGGCATCCGCGAAAATGCACGCCGTCTGTATCAGGCTTTTTCCTGGAATAAGGGCTACAAGGAGTACTTTGCGGTCAAGGCAACTCCGAACCCGCGTCTGCTCCAGATTCTGAAGGAAGAGGGCTGCGGCGTAGACTGCTCGTCGCTGACCGAACTGATGATGAGCGAGGCATGTGGCTTCTCGGGTACGGATATCATGTTCTCTTCGAACGATACTCCGGTCGAAGACTTCCAGCTTGCGGATAAGCTGGATGCTACCATCAATCTGGACGATATCACTCACATTGAGTTCCTTGAGAACGCAATCGGCCGCATTCCGGAGCGTATCTCCTGCCGCTATAACCCGGGCGGTGTCTTCACTCTCGGTGAGAGCAAGGAAGGCTTCCAGGTTATGGACAACCCGGGCGATGCCAAGTATGGCATGACCCGCGAGCAGATGACCGAAGCGTTCAAGACCCTCAAGGCCAAAGGCGCGAAGGAATTCGGCATCCATGCGTTTCTCGCTTCCAACACCATTTCGAATGACTATTACCCGGCGCTCGCCCGCATCCTGTTCCAGACCGCGGTTGAGCTGAAAAACGAGACCGGCGCACACATTACCTTTATCAACCTGTCCGGCGGCGTAGGCATTCCCTACCGTCCGGAGCAGTCTGAGAACGATATTCTTGTCATCGGCGAGGGCGTGCGCAAGGCTTATGAGGAAATCCTCGTACCGGCTGGTATGGATGATGTTTCGCTGTGCACCGAACTTGGCCGCTTCATGCTTGGGCCTTACGGCTGTCTCGTAACGCAGGCGATCCATGAGAAGCACACCTATAAGGAGTACATCGGTGTGGATGCCTGTGCGGCAAACCTGATGCGTCCGGCGATTTACGGCGCATACCATCACATCACTGTGCTTGGCAAGGAAGATGCTGCCTGCGACCACAAGTACGATGTTACCGGTTCTCTGTGTGAGAACTGCGACAAGTTCGCGGTTGACCGCATGCTTCCGAAGATCGATATCGGTGATTATCTGGTTATCCACGATGCTGGCGCGCATGGCTTCTCGATGGGCTACAACTACAACGGTAAGCTGCGTTCCGCTGAAGTTCTGCTCAAGGAAGACGGCTCGACCGAGCTGATTCGTCGTGCAGAAACCCCGGCTGATTACTTTGCAACGCTTGATGTTACCGGCGTATTTAGCAAGTAATTCGACTCTTTTCAGAGAGGCAGTTTTCGGACTGCCTCTTTTTTCTTGAATTTCCTCTTTTCATTTCCGGATGAAGATGCTATACTAATAACAAGCGATTTACCAGAAATCATGGAAAGGAGCTTCATCTGATGGGTTTTGTTGACAGTCTGCGCGACGTGATACGTACATTCTCCGGTGAAGATGTGTATGAGGACGCTCCCTCCGCGGACGTTCATAACGATATTTATGCAACTGCGAGCACTGCTTCGACCGCTCCGGACTATTCGTCCAATTACAGTGCCCCTGCTCAGCCGCAGGAGCCTGCTCCGCATCCGACTGCGGTGCCGGATGCAGTTGTCTCGACGATTGCCATGCTGCGTGCGGACAAGCTGGAATCGGTGCGGGATGCAGCCGATCATCTGCTGAAAAATCATGCGGTGATTATCTGCCTGAAACAAATGGATACCAATCTCGCCCGCCGCTGGCTGGATTATCTCGGCGGTACAGTCTATACGCTGGACGGCGAAATCAACCGTATTGCCCCGTATACCTATCTGCTCACCCCGAAGGGCGTGCAGCTGGTTGCTGGATTTGAAAGCAAAGAGTAAAAAAATCACCATTCACGCAGCTTTGTGAATGGTGATTTTTTTATTTTTCGATCAGACACACCGCATGGGCTGCGATGCCTTCCTTTGCGCCCGTGAAACCAAGGTGTTCTTCGGTTGTAGCCTTGACATTGACTCGGTCAATCTCCACACTGAGTGCGTCCGCGATGTTTTTCCGCATTGTTTCGATGTGCGGCGCCATGCGCGGCGCCTGCGCAATGACGGTCGCGTCGATGTTGCCGGTTTTCCAGCCCGCGTCCGCCAGCCGTGCACCAACCTCCCGCAGCAGCAGAAGGCTATCCGCACCTTTAAACTGCGGATCATTGTCCGGGAACAGATGACCGATATCGCCTATCGCCGCTGCACCCAACAGCGCGTCCATGACTGCGTGCACCAGCACATCGGCATCGCTGTGTCCCAGCAGACCAGTTTCGTGCGGAATATCTACGCCGCCAATGATGCACTTTCGGCCCGCTACCAGCCGGTGCACATCGTATCCATGTCCAATTCGCAAATTCATTCTTCCGCCTCCTGCAAAAATATTTCTGCGGCCAGCAAATCCTCGGGTGTTGTTACTTTGATGTTGGTATAGTTAC
>JBJDZO010000166.1:0-2883 GCA_051868095.1 Butyricicoccus sp.
TGTGTTATCCGAGCGGAAGTTCGCGGAATTTTCGCGGAGAAATCCCAATTCGATCGGTAAAAGCGCCGGTAAAGCTGCATTCGGACCGATAGCCGACCTCGGCGGCAATCATCTTGATGGGCAGGTCTGTGATTTTCAGCAGATATTTGGCGCGGTCCATCCGCATCAGCACAATATATTCGTGCAGGGAGTGATGCAGTTCCGCACGAAACAGCCGGTTTAAGTGTGAAGGGCTGATATGCACCTCGTCCGCGAGACGCTGAAGGCTGAGATTTTCGCCGAGGTGCGCCCGGACATACTCCGCAGCGCGCTGCGCCGGACTGGTCGGTTCGGAAGAAACCGTATCATATGGCATGCCCGGCATCAGCAGACAAAACACGGTGTGCAGCAAATAGGAATGCTCTGCGTCGTTGAAGGGCTGGTTGGTCACAAATTGGGAAACCAGCTGCCGGATAATTGCGGCCGCTTTCGGATTGTTTCCCGTGCGGTGAAGAATGCCGCCGCGCAGCCGGGTTAGATGTTCGCACAGATCAAAGCTGTTGACGCCCGAAACATGCATCCAGAAAAACTCCACATACTCAGGCGTATCGTAATACTGCGGCAGCGTACCGTCCAGAAGAACAATATCATTCTCCTGCGCCGTGTATTTCTGGCCCTGATATTCGAATCGCATGGTTCCCTTTTCGATCAGGATCAGCAGCAGGCTGTCCATATATTTGCGCCGGATTTTATAGCCGTGCTCACAGTAATAATGGCCGCAGCAGTTTACGTAGTAAAACAGGCGCTGCGTTTGCGATCCAATCGTATTAAAGCAGATTTCCGAGCCGGGCAATACCCCAGTTTCCTTCCGGCAAAGCATGCTTCGTGCTCCTTTCGCCCCTGAAATATTCTTTTGGCGGGTCTCATTATAACATCTTCCGAATGGGAGCACAATTGCGAAACCGTGGAAAAACTTTAGAAATCCGACTAACTTTTTTTGCGTAAAAAATCGGCGCTTTCCGAACTGGGCAGTGCCGTTGATTTTGGATGCGCGGATTTCTAAAGTTTTTTTCTTGCGGCGACTGCATCAAAAAAATTTTACAAAAGGGCAAAATGCTATTTAGTCATTTTGACGGTATTTCCAAAATTTTTTGCATAGCAAATGTGCACAAATTGGAGTTTTTCTCCAATTTTGAAAAGTTGCGCAGGGTTTTGAAGTGTGATAAGCTACGTCATGGAATTCCGGAAAACAAAACTGGCCAGAAAATTTAGATTAGGGAAAAAGATTCGAGGAGGTTCATCCATGTTCACGATTCTTACATTCGTGGGCTTTACCGCTTTGGTAGCCATCATTGCATGGTTCAAAACACGTGACGATAAGCTTGATACGCAGGAAGGTTACTTTCTGGCAGGCCGCGGCCTGTCCGGTCTGGTCATCGCGGGCTCTCTGGAGCTGACCAACCTGTCCACCGAGCAGCTTGTCGGACAGTCCGGTCAGAGCTATGCGACCAATATGGGCGCAATGAACTGGTCGGTTAGCGCAAGTTTTGCGCTGCTGTGTCTGGCCATGATTTTTCTGCCGCGCTATCTGAAAGCCGGCATCACCACCATTCCTGAGTTTTTGGAGCAGCGCTATGACGCAACCGTAAAGCGTATTATTTCGTTCCTGTTCCTGCTCGGCTATCTGCTGACGTATCTGCCGACCGTCCTGTATTCGGGCGCTCTGGCATTCAACCGTATTTTCAATCTGGATCAGCTGCTCGGCCTGACACAGTTCCAGACCATTGCTCTGCTCTGCTTCGGCATCGGTCTGGTCGGCGCGATTTATGCGATTTTCGGCGGCCTGAAGGCGGTTGCGGTTTCGGATACCGTCAACGGTGTCGGTCTGCTGATCGGCGGTTTTCTCGTGCCGATCCTCGCCATCTGCATGATGGGCGGCGGCAATTTCTTTGCCGGCATTCAGGATTTCGTTTCCAATGTTCCTGCGGAAAAGTTCAACTCGATTAACCCCGCAAATGCCCTGCCTCCGATGGTTCCGTGGCCGGTACTGTTCCTGGGCATGACGTTCAACAACCTGTTTTACTGGTGCACCAACCAGTCGATCATCCAGCGTTCGCTGGCCGGCAAGAGCCTGGCGCATTCCCAGAAGGGTGCAATTTTCACCGGTTTCCTCAAGCTGGTCGATCCCTTCTTTATCACGATCTGCGGCCTGCTGGCTTACCGTTTCTTCGGCAACAGCCTGATGGACAACACCGATGCGGCGTATCCGATGCTGGTTGCCAAGGTCATTCCCGGCTGGCTGCTCGGCTTCTTCGCCGCGGTTCTGTTCGGCGCGATCCTGTCGTCGTTCAACTCGGCACTTAACAGCTGCGTCACTCTGTATACGCTGGACTTCCATCGTCCGCTGTTCAATAAGACCTGCGATGACGCACATCTGGTAAAGATCGGCAAGAAGTTCGGTACGGTTCTGGCGGTCATCGCAATCTGCGTGGCCCCGTTTGTCATCAATGCCCCGAGCGGCCTGTATGATTTCCTGCAGGATTGCTTCGGCTTCTATTCCATGCCGATCCTCGCAACGGTGCTGTGCGGCTTCTACTCCAAGCGCATCCCTGCGCTCGCGCCGAAGGTCACGCTGATTTCTCACGTCATTCTGTATGCACTGAGCCATCTGCTGCCGTACGTCGGCATCCGCGTGCATTACCTGTGGGTACTGTCCGTGCTGTTCATCGTTGATATGATGATTATGATTGCAGTCGGCAAGCTGAAGCCCCGCGAAACCGATTTTGTTCTTGAGGACGTCGGCGCTGTCGATCTGACCCCGTGGAAGTATGCCAAGCCGGCCTGTGTATTCTGCATGATCTGCATGCTGGCAGTTTACTGGCTGTTCTCTCCTCTTGGTCTGGC
>JBJDZO010000167.1:0-2866 GCA_051868095.1 Butyricicoccus sp.
AGGTTTTCCTCAATGCTCATGCCCGGCGCACTGCCGCGCATCGGGTCCTGAAACAAACGGCCGATGTTCCGCGCACGGACATAGGCGGGCTGGAAGGTGATATCCTGTCCGCCCAGCACAATCGAGCCGGAATCGGTCAGAAAATCGCCGCAAATCGCATTAAACAGCGTGGATTTGCCCGCGCCGTTCGAACCGATGATGGTGGCAAAATCGCCCGGGTTCAGATGCAGGGACAGGTCGGAAATGGCTTTCTTTTCATTGACCGTACCCGGGTTGAAGGTTTTGGAAATGCCGGAAATCGTCAGCATGGCTCATTTTCCTCCTTTCGCGGTCAGACGGCGGTGCAGCTCGGGCCAGTGGCTGCGCAGATACGGGCCGGAAATCGCCAGAATGACAATCACGGACGATACCAGCTTGAGCATGAACGCAGGCATGTTGAAGCGCAGCGCCACCGTGTACACCAGACGGAAAACAAATGAACCGATGACCACCCCGATGGCGCGGGTCAGGATGCCGCCGCGGCCGAGGAAGGTACCGCCGATGAGCAGGGAGGCGAGAGCAATGGTGACCATGCCCTGCCCGATGTCGATGTTGACCGACTTCTGCACCTGCCCGAGCAGACAGCCCGACAGGCCGGTGAAGGCATTTGCCACGCACAGGCCGACTGTGGTGGTGAAAATCGGGTTGATCGAGGACGAACGCACCATATCCGGGTTGTTGCCGGTCGCGCGGATGGCAAGGCCGAGCCGGGTGCTGAGGAACAGGGTCAGGAACGCGACCACAAGCGCCACAGCAATCAGAACAACAATCAAATCGGACTGCTTTGCAAGCGGAGTATCCGCCAGCAGAGCTTTCATTTGGGTAAAAATCGTGTCGGTTTTGTTCATGTTCAGCAGCGAGGAACCGCCCATAACCGCAATATTGATCGAATAAAGTGCGGTGTTCACGATAATACCGGAGAGCAGGCTGTCGATGCCCATGCGGGTCTGGAGCAGGGCGGTGACAAAGCCCGAGCATACGCCCGCAAGCATGGCGGCCGGGATGGACAAATACGGATGGCCAGCGATGGCAACCGCCGCGCCGACCGCGGCACCCAGCGTGAAGCAGCCGTCGGTGGACAGGTCGCACACGTTCAGCATGGAGTAGCTGAGGAACAGCGCCAGCACGGTAAGCGAACAGATCAGACCCAGCTCAAGCGCGGTCTGGCCGAGCGACAGGGCAATGGACAGGGACAAAAAAATACACTCCTTTGCAAAATAAAGTAAAGAAAGAAAAGAGAGCGGCCCGGGGACAATGTCCGCGGGCCTGCCCGTATGCGATTAGTTCAGCTCGTCAAAGCTTTCCGCCGTCGTGAGGGTCGAAACCTTGGTGCACAGCGGGGAGAAGGCCTTTTCAATGGCATCGAAGTCCAGACCGAGCGCTTCGCAGGTTTCGGTGTTGACGGTCGCGGTGCCGTTGTCGAAGGTCATGACCGGGGTAGCGGCCGGGTCAGCGCCGCCGATGAGGATTTCCGCAATCATGTTTGCGGTTTCCACGCCGAGGTTTGCGTAATCGACACCGTAGCCGAGGAACGCGCCGTTCAGTGCGAAGGAATCCGCGCCCGTATAGTGCGGGATGCCGGCTTCGATGAAGGTTTCATAAATGGAAAGCTCGGCGGTCATGATCGTGTTGTCGGTCGGGGTAAAGACTGCGTCCACATTGTCCGCAACCAGTGCTTGTGCCGCAAGCATGACTTCATCGGTCGTGGTGCCGGTGCGCTCGACGTATGCGATGCCGTTCTGCTCAAGGTATTCCTTGGCGTGCGCAATCGGGGTGGTCGAGGAGTCCTGTCCCTGATCGTACAGCAGGCCGATCTTCTTGACCTCCGGGTTTGCCGCCTGAATGAGCTTCATAATGGCGTTGGTGTCCAGATAATCCGAGGTACCGGTCAGGTTTGCGCCCGGAGCCTCCAGCGACTCGACCAGACCCGCACCAACCGGATCGGATACCGCCGAGAAAACAACCGGTGTATCGGTGCCTTCGGTGGCCGCCTGCATCGCCATCGCAACCGGGGTAGCAACGCCGACCATCAGATCGACCTCATCCGCCTGAAAGTTGGCGATAATCTGGTTGAGGACGTTCGCGTCTGCGTTGCAGTTGTCGTAGGACACCTCAAAGGTGACGCCATTTTCCGCGCCCAGCGCTTCAAGCTGCGCCTCAATGTTGTCAACAATCTGGTTCAGCGAAGCATCGTCCACATAGTTGCAGATGCCGACCTTGTACACGGTGCCGTCCGCTTCTGCGCTGCTGCTGCCGGTCGGTGCCGACGAAGATGCGCCGCCGCATGCGGTCAGGGACAGGGTCATAGCTGCGGCAATGGCCGCCGCGCTGATCTTACGAATGAACTTTTTCATGGTACTTTCCTCCAAAGTAAATTTTGGGCGGCAGATGAGGGGATTGCCGGTTCCGACTTGGAGTTTGGACATAAAAAATGGCCCCTTATCCCAACCATGGGACAAGAGCCAAACTCCTGCGATACCACCCAAATTGACGCAAATGCGTCCGCTCGCTTTCCGCGCCATCACGCGTACCCGATGGATAACGGGTGGGATCCCGTCGACGCCTACTGAGCCGAAGCTGTTGGGAGCCGCCCTCAGAAGTCCATTCACACGACCGCGCCCCGCCCCGATTCCACCATCCGGGACTCTCTGAAGGTTTGCTGTGCCGGTTACTACTCTTCCTCACAGGTTTGCTTTATGAATGATGTCATTATAATCCGCCGGACAAGATGTTGTCAAGGCCCGTTTTCAAAAAAATCCTCCCGGCGCAAAACAGACCACTGGACAAAATGGCAAAATTGTACCAAAAGACTGGAAATCTGTGCAAT
>JBJDZO010000168.1:0-2856 GCA_051868095.1 Butyricicoccus sp.
GCCGTGATCGAACTCGAAGAAGCCTACAACCACTATAAAGATGACCCGCAGTTCAACGCCGAACTGACCGATCTGCTGAACAACTACGCGGGCCGCCCGTCTGAGCTGTACTGCGCGGAGCGCATGACCCGTGACCTCGGCGGCGCAAAGATTTACCTCAAGCGCGAGGATATGAACCATACCGGTTCGCACAAGATCAACAACGTGCTCGGTCAGGTGCTGCTGGCCAAGAAAATGGGAAAAACCCGCGTCATTGCGGAGACCGGCGCGGGTCAGCACGGCGTTGCCACCGCAACCGCCGCCGCGCTCATGGATATGGAATGTGAAGTGTTCATGGGCCGTGAGGACACCGAACGTCAGGCGCTCAACGTCTATCGCATGAAGCTGCTCGGCGCTGAAGTGCACCCGGTTGACAGCGGCACAGGCACGCTCAAGGACGCGGTCAGCGAGACCATGCGCGAATGGACATCGCGCATTTCGGACACCCATTATGTACTTGGCTCGGTCATGGGGCCGCATCCCTTCCCCACCATTGTCCGCGATTTTCAGGCGGTGATTTCCAAGGAAATCAAGGCACAGATTCTGCAAAAAGAAGGCCGTCTGCCAGACGCGGTGCTTGCGTGCGTGGGCGGCGGCTCGAATGCAATCGGCGCGTTCTATCACTTTATCGATGATGAAAATGTGCGCCTGATCGGCTGTGAAGCCGCCGGCCGCGGTGTAGACACCTTTGAAACTGCCGCCACCATTGCGACTGGCCGTCTGGGTATTTTCCACGGCATGAAATCCTACTTCTGTCAGGATGAATACGGCCAGATTGCACCGGTTTACTCGATTTCGGCTGGTCTGGATTACCCCGGCATCGGCCCGGAACATGCTTATCTGCATGACATCGGCCGCGCCGAGTATGTACCGGTCACCGACGACGAAGCCGTGAATGCGTTCGAGTACCTCAGCCGCACCGAAGGCATTATCCCGGCAATTGAGTCCGCGCATGCGGTTGCACACGCCATGAAGCTTGCGCCGACCATGGACAAGGAGCAGATTCTTGTCATCAACATTTCCGGCCGCGGCGATAAGGACTGCGCCGCTATCGCACGTTACCGCGGACAGAAGATTTCGGAATAACGAGGAATGAAGGAGCAAACTATGAGCAAAATTGCAAATGCCTTTGCACACGGCAAGGCTTTTATTCCGTTTGTCACCTGCGGTGACCCGTCGCTGGACGTGACCGAACAGCTCGTGTACGCTATGGCCGACGCGGGCGCGGATCTCATCGAACTGGGTATCCCCTTTTCTGACCCGACCGCAGAAGGCCCGGTCATTCAGGAGGCGAATGTCCGCGCGCTGTCCGGCGGCGTGACGACCGATAAAATTTTCGATATGGTGCGCCGCATCCGGCAGAAAACCAACGTTCCCATGGTGTTTATGACCTATGCAAATGTTGTATTCTCGTATGGAGCGGAACGTTTTCTCCGCACGGCCTCTGAGATCGGTATGGATGGTCTAATTCTGCCCGACCTGCCGTATGAGGAGAAGGATGAGTTTGATCCGCTGTGCAAACAGTACGGGCTGGATCTGGTTTCCCTCATCGCGCCGACCTCGCACGAGCGCATCAAGATGATTGCCGCTGACGCAAACGGCTTTGTATATTGTGTGTCCTCGCTCGGCGTCACCGGTGTGCGGTCGAACATTACGACAGATATCGGTGCCATGGTGAAGCTGGTTAAGGAAGCAAAGGACATTCCCTGTGCGGTCGGCTTCGGTATCTCGACTCCTGAACAGGCGGCGAAAATGGCAGCAGTTTCCGACGGCGCGATTGTTGGTTCGGCCATTGTCAAGCTGTGCGCTCAGTACGGCGCGGACTGTGTGCCGCATGTCGCGGAGTATGTACGGCAGATGAAAGCTGCTGTTGCAAAAGCTTAAGGGCAAAGAAAAAAGGCGTTTTTCCGCGGAAAAACGCCTTTTTTTGCATTTAAATTACTTTTTATAGACCAGATTAACCTCAGTCCAATCCGCGAGTACCGGAATCATGGACGCCGCCATTTTCTTTGCGCCTGCAAGATCATGCAGTTTGTAGTTGCCGCATTCAATCCGGCTCGCGCCCGGAATCTCTCCTTCATAGGCCGCGATGAAATCCATGCTTTCACGCACCAGATCAATCGCGTCCGCCGGTGCCAGATCACGCACCAGAAAATAGAAACCAGTCTGACAGCCCATCGGGCCGCAGTAGATAATATGGTCAGCAAAACGACTGTTGCGCGTATAGGTCGCAAACAGGTGCTCAAAGGTGTGCGTCGCCGCCGGTTCCAGATAAACGCCCGCATTCGGCAGTGTCATGCGAACATCGTAGGTCGTGATATCGCCGTCGATGCGCGAGGTGTACATGCCCGGGGTCAGCACATCGTGATTCACTTCAAAGCTTGCAATACGTTTCATATCCCTTTTGCTCCTTTACAGAAAAGTGCGGCGCACAGAAAATGCCGTGCGCCGCAAAGATTGTTCAAATGTTACTTGTGCGAAGAAATCGCGGTGTCCTTGAGCACAACGTCATGTGCGCCGCCCTCAACGATCGAGGTCGCGGAAACCAGCGTGATCTTGGCATTCTTCTGCAGGTCCGGAATAGACAGCGAACCACAGTTGCACATAGTGGAACGCACCTTATTCAGCGTCATGGTGACGTTGTCATGCAGCGAACCGGCATACGGCACGTAAGAATCCACGCCTTCCTCAAAGGACAGCTTCTTATCGCCACCCATATCGTAGCGCTGCCAGTTGCGGGCACGGGCCGAACCCTCGCCCCAGTACTCCTTCATGAAGGTGCCGCCGATGTTGACCTTGTTCGTCGGAGACTCGTCA
>JBJDZO010000169.1:0-2845 GCA_051868095.1 Butyricicoccus sp.
CTTCGAGGTCGCCGGTGCACTTGACAATCAGGCCAAAGCCGCTGTGCACGGCAAAACTGTTCAGCATATGGTCGAAAAAGCCGATGCCGGTTTCAATCTTGCGTTCGCCGCCGTCCAGATTGAGGTACAGCGCGATCTGTGTTTCCTTGGTCTCGCGGCATTTGGTGCACTGCCGCAGTTCGGTACGGATATTCGGCATATTACTTGTCCTCCTTGGCTTTTGCAAAGCGAACGGCCACACTGTTTGCGTGTGCGCCCAGCTTTTCAGCGTTCGCCAGCGCAATGATGTCATCCGACAGGGCTTTCAGTTCGTCTCTCGAATACTCAATCACGCTGGTTTTTTTCAGGAAGGTATCGGTGGACAGCGGCGAGAAGAAGCGCGCGGTGCCCGAGGTCGGCAGCACGTGGCACGGACCGGCCATATAATCGCCGAGCGGTTCGGGCGAATACTGCCCGAGGAAAATTGCGCCCGCGTTGGTGATGAACGGCAGCAGCTCACGCGGCGCAGCCGTGCAGATTTCCAGATGCTCGGGTGCAACGATGTTTGCCATTGCGCAGGCGTCTGCCAGCTCCTCAAAGACCACCGCACAGCCGTAATTTGCCACGCTTTCCTTGATGATATCCCAACGCGGCAGTGCCTTGGCCTGCCGCTCCATTTCGCACGAAATCGCCTGTGCCTGCGCCATGGAATCGGTCAGCAGCACGGCTGAAGCCAGCTTATCATGCTCGGCCTGACTGAGCAGGTCAGCCGCCACATAGGTCGGATTGGCGGTGTGGTCCGCGATAACCAGCACCTCGGACGGGCCGGCAATCATATCAATGTCCACTGTGCCGAAAGCAAGCTTTTTCGCCGCTGCAACAAAAGCATTGCCCGGGCCGACGATCTTATCGACCTGCGGAATAAAGCCCGCGCCATAGGTCAGCGCCGCGATAGCCTGCGTGCCGCCAACCGCGATGACCGTATCCACGCCCGCGATATAGGCCGCAGCCATCACCTCGGTGGAAAGATTGTCGGTCGGAGGCGTCACCATAATCAGTTCGCCCACGCCCGCAACCTTGGCCGGGATGGCGTTCATGAGCACGCTCGACGGGTATGCCGCCGTGCCGCCCGGCACGTACAGGCCGACCTTATGCAGACCGCGCACGGTCTGGCCGAGCACTGCGCCCGGTGCACGCCGGTATTCCCACGTCTTGACCATCATTTTTTCATGATAGTCGCGAATATTGTCTGCCGCTTTTTCGAGCGCGGCACGCAGCTTCGGGTCGCAGGCATGGTATGCCTTTTCGAGCACTGCCGGCGAAATCACATACGGTTTGGTTTTATCAAAGCGCATGGAATACCGTTCAACCGCTTCCATGCCATTTTCGCGCACATCCTCCATGATGCCGCGCACAATATTTTCAATATCGCCGCGGGTTTCCGCCGCACGCGCCTTCATTTCTGCGATGACGCGCTTTTCGGCCTGCCCGTCCGCGAGAACCGTCTTTAAAAACATGGTAAACCCCCTTCGGTGAATTAGGAATTAGTAATTAGTAGTTAGTAATTATGGTATCGCGCTTTGCGCGATGATTTTATGATCGGCCATTCGGCCGATTCCACAATTTCTCATTCCTAATTACTCATTACTCATTATTTTTCCAGTCCTGCTTCCAGCTCCGCGATCACCTTTTCAATCGCGGCCTTCTTCATCTTGGCGCTTGCGAGGTTGACGATCACACGCGCCGAAATAGGAGCAACGTCCTCAATGACCTCAAGGCCGTTCTCGCGCAGGGTCGAACCGGTCTCAACGATGTCCACGATGGCATCTGCGAGTTCAAGCAGCGGCGCCAGCTCGACCGAGCCTTCGATTTTGATGGTTTCCACATCCATGTTCTTTTTGTGGAAGAATGCTTTGGTGACGTTCGGGTACTTGGTGGCAATGACCGGGGTTTTGTAGCCGCCGTAGACGTCCTTGCCCTTCTTGGTGGCGAGGGCGAAGCGGCACTTGCCGAAGCCGAGATCAACCATTTCGTAGAACGAGCCGCCCTTTTCCATGATGGTATCCTTGCCGACTACGCCCATATCGCACACGCCATGCTCCACGTAAGTGATAACATCCGCAGCCTTGGCGAGCACGATTTCAACATTGGTGCCCGGCAGGGTGAAGATCAGCTTGCGCGAACCAGCTTCCAGTTCGGAAATGTCATAACCGGACGCTTTGAGCAGCGCGAGGGTTTTCTTTTCCAGACGGCCCTTGGTCAGTGCGATGCGCACCGAATCCCGGCGGGAAGCCTCCTTGGGCGCGTTGTCAGACAGGCTCTCCGCAACGCTTTCGACATCGATGCCGAAGCCGCCCGCGGGCATATCTTTGCCGAACTTGGCGCACAGCGCATTGTAGCGGCCGCCTGCGAGAATGGCCGCGCCCGCGCCGCCGCAATAGCCGCGGAACATGATACCGGTATAATAATCCATTTCGTGTACCAGACCGAGGTCGATCATGACCGCGCCGCCGAATCCGGCCTCATCCAGCGCAGCATACAGACGGCGGAGGTACGCAATCGCGCCCAGCACGCGCACGTTTCCGGTCAGAACCTCAACCTCGTCGAGCACCTCAATGCCGCCGAATAGCTGCGGCATGGCATAGAGCGCTTTGGCTTCCGGGCGGCAGCCATAGGGCGCCAGCACATCGCCCAGCGCGGCGAACGACTTGTTTTCAATCAGGCGGCGGATGGATTCTGCGGTCGCCGCGTCCACGCCCAGCGCTTCAATGAGAGCCTTGTAAATCTCTGCATGACCCAACTCAATGCGGAAATTCTCCGCGCCGGTGTTCTGGAGCGCCTCAAACGCGGCGGACAGGATATCGAG
>JBJDZO010000170.1:0-12581 GCA_051868095.1 Butyricicoccus sp.
CAGACGTCTTTGTCTTCCCTTTCAAAAAGGGCTTCTTCCCTTACTTTCAGTATAAAGGATATTTTCTCGCCGCACAAGGATAAACAACTTATTTTCCAGATTCTTTGTTTGATTCGATTATAGGAAGCGGTTTGGGCTGAACGCATCGATGTTGTAGGAGCTTTCACCGTGCACAATCTGCTCGGCGATCAGCTTGCCTGTGATCGGGGACAGCGCAATACCATCGCCCTCATGGCCCGCAGCCATGTAAAAGCCCGCGAGTGTTTTGACCGGCCCGAGCAGCGGCATGCCATCGGGCGTGAACGGACGGAAGCCTGAGAAGAAGCGGATGACGCTCACATCCTTCAGCGCCGGGAAAAACCGCGCCGCACGCTTCATCATCACGTCAATTGCCTCGAACGTGTTCTGCTCCTCATAACCGGCAAATTCGCGCGTGCCGCCGATGATCATGCCGCCGTTTTCGGTCTGCTCAATCGAAAGCGACGCGCCCAGACGAAGTACGGTCTCATCCCGGATGGCCTCGGGGCGGAACTTGACGACATTGTACCGTGCGCACTGAATGGTCGCCTTCATGAACTTACCGACCGGTTCGGTGACGGCGAGCTGTCCCTTGCGCGGCTTGATGGGCAGATCCAGCCCGGCCAGCTTGGCGACCTTGCCCGCCCACGAACCGCAGGCATTGACAACCACATCGGCATGGTAAGAGCCGCGGTTTGTCTGCACGCCCTTCACTGCGCCATCCTCAATGAGAAAGCCGGTGACTTCGGTTTCGGTCTGTATTTTCGCGCCCAGCCGCTTGGCCGCGCGCGCGTATGCCATGGTCAGCCTCAGCGGATTGACCTTGCCGCCCGTGGGCGAATACAGCGCACCGTAAATGTCCTCGGACAGATTCGGCTCGATTCTGCGTGCGTCTTCCTTGGAAATCATGCGGATGTCCACGCCGCTCTTGCGCTGCTCGGCGACAATTTCGCTCAGGATGTCCCACTGGAGCTTGTCCTCAACCGGCTGCATGCCGCCCGCCTGAAAGCCGTACTCGATGTCCTCCCCCAGCTCGCGGCCCAGATTGCGAAACATCGCAATCGACTGCACGGCCAGTTCCATCTGCTTTCCCGGCTTTTTGGTATGGTAGCCGACAACGCCGTCAGTCGCGCCCGCCGAGCCGGAAGCGACGTCCTTGCGCTCGAGCACGAGCACACTCTTGCCCAGCTTTTCGAGCTGCCACGCAACCGAACAGCCGATGATGCCGCCGCCGACAATGATTACATCTGCATCACGCATCATTTTCCCCTCCGAACGAACCGATTTTGACCGGACGCACCGGCATGCGGCTTTTCTGCGGCTTGATGTCCGCCGGGTTCTGACCGGTCTGCTGCGCAACCATGCGCTCGACCAGACGGCCGCAGGTTTTGCCCTGACATAACCCCATACACGCGCGGGTGCGGCGCTTAACGCCGTCCACCGTGGTTGCGCCATCCTGGATCGCGTCCAGAATCTCCTGTTCGGTGACCTCCTGACAGCGGCAGATCAGAATATCTTCACGCATCGTTCTTCTTCCTTTCTCCGCGCGGCAGACGCTTCATGCTGCGCACCTCGTCCATATATTCCTGCGGCACCGCCATACGGATGACCGCCGTACCCGCATAAGCGGGCAGCTTGGTCACGCGCAGGATGCGGCCCTTGCAGAGCGCCTCACCACCGCGGCTGACCGCGTCCACAATGTCGCCCTCCTGTGGGAGCGGCAGATATTCAAACGGGAAATCAATCGTCCCTTCGGTGTCCGAATACGATTTGTCGAGAATGGTGATGGCAAGGCCGGGGCAGTTCGCCACGCACAGGCCGCAGCCGGTGCACTTGTCCTCATCCAGACAGGGCAGATTCGTGATCTGCTCGCCGACCGTGATGGCCCCGCATTTGCAGATGCCTTCGCATGGGTTGCAGGGAATTTCCTGCACGCACTCGATGCACGCCACGCGGCCGCGCCGCATACGCGCTTCGCCCGGCACGCCCGGGCAGTTTTTCAGCTCTTCCTTCGAAGGAACGCCGGTATAAATCACGCCTTCCATTTATTCGGCCTCCTTTGCACGATATTCATCCATATTGTGAAGCTGCTGCTCCTTGGCGGCGCGGCGGCGTTCGCCGAACATACCCGAACGCAGGGTGTCCAGACGGCTCTTGATCTCGGCCTTTTTCGCGGCAGCCTCACCGGCAGAAAGCAAGCCGAGCGCTTCCGCTGCGGCCACGCCCGCCATGCTGCCTTCCTCCATCGCGGAGGACGCTTCCTCGACGCCGGTCACGTCGCCCGCGACATACAAACCGGGCACGGTAGTTTCCATGTTCGCGTCATGCAGCGGCACATGCCCGCCGAACGCCGGGATAAAACAGAACTCGCAGCCCGCCATCCAGATCAGCTCGGTCATAGGGTTGAGGCCCACGGCCAGACAAACGGTGTCCACCGCAAAGGTCTTTTCGGTGCCCTCGATCGGCACAAAGCCCGGGCCGACCTCGACGATTTCCACGCCCTCTACCTTACCATCGCCAAACACGCGCTTGATCGTGTGCGCGGTGTAAATCGGCACACCTGCGCGGCGGATTTTGCCCGCATGTACGCCGTAGCCGCCGATTTTGGGCGCACCCTCGACGAGCGCAACGACCTCCGCGCCCGCCTGCATGAGCTGATAGGACACGATCAGGCCGACATTGCCCGAGCCGAGCATCAAAACGCGCTCGCCCGGCAGCACACGGTTGACGTTCACCATGGTCTGTGCCGCGCCCGCGCCCATGACGCCCGGCAGAGTCGAGCCGGGGAACGCCATGTAGTTTTCCTTCGCACCCGTGGCGACGATCACCTTTTTCGCCTTAACCACAGAATGCTCTCCATCGTGGATGACGCCCAGCGACTTGTCCTTTTCCATGCCGTAGACCAGCGTGTTCAGCCAGACCTCCGCGCCCGACCCACGCACGCGCCCCAGAAGCTCTTCACCGATCTGATAGCCGCGTGTACCCGCCTGATGGACACGCGAGCCAAAGAATTTATGAATCTGCTTGAATAGCTGGCCGCCCGGCCGAAGGTTTTCATCCATGACGAGCACCTTTGCGCCCGCGCTCGCCGCCTGATAAGCCGCCGACAGACCGGCCGAACCTGCGCCGACAATGGCGACATCGGTTTCGATCTTTTTCATCAGTCCGCCCCCTTTTCAAAGGAACCCAGTCCCTCCTGTGTGCGCACGCGCATACCGTCGCGCACCGGTGTGATGCAGGTGCGGGTATTCGGCACGCCGTCCACAATCATCATGCAGTCGGTGCACCGCCCGATTGCACAGAAAATGCCGCGCGGCTCGTGGCGCTTCGCAGTCGTTCGGAAGGCGCGGATGCCCGCGTTCATAAGTGCTGACGCGATTGGTTCGCCCTCCAGCGCCTCAATCGGCTGGTCATTGAAGTAAATCGTCACGGTTTTGGATGTATCCAGTTCATCCAGAATCGGATGCTCGGTGACTCTCATCGAAACCATTCTCCTTTTACATAAAATCAGGGCACGTCCGCACCGCAAACGCGCCCTCTGCATTCGTTCTTTCCGTCGCATGTCTATTGTAGCATGCTCCGCATCCGTTGACCATAGAAACTTATCGAAGATACCCAATTTTTTGCATATTCTGGACTTTTTCGCATTCTTTTCTCGACACCTGAAATATGCTGGCTTTTTTCCCCGGCAATCGTTAAAATAAAAGTGAGATATTTTACATTTCTTACGCCAAAGGAGGAACCCGTATGAAAGGTCTGATGATTCTGATCCGAAAGGAAAAGCTGGATGCGGTCAAAGCTGTCCTGCAAAAACGCAATGCAAACGGAATGACCGTCAGCAAGGTGCTCGGCTGCGGCCGACAACCGATCCATCCTGATATGGAAGGACTGCAATTCACGCCCGGCATGGAGATGCCAGGGGATCTGCTGTCCAAACTCCGCATTGATATCATTGTCAACGATGAAGATATGGAGCCGCTGATCGATGACATCTGTGAAGCCGCCTATACCGGCAAATGCGGCGACGGCAAAATCTTTATTTACGACGTCATCGACGCGGTGCGCATCCGCACCAAAGAGCGCGGTCCCTCAGCTGTGTAAAAAAATCCGCCGGTGGGGAGTAATCGCCGCTTCCGTACATCCATATAACAAAAAAACCGCTTCCGGCTGCTGTCCGGAGACCGTTTTCTGCATGAAAAGGACGTCCCGCGGGACGTCCTTTCTTTCTTATGCCGTGTGCAGCGGGAAGGTCAGCGTAAAGGTACTGCCCTGCCCGGGTGTCGATTCGACACGCACACTGCCGCCGTGTATTTCACAGACGTGCTTGACGATGGCAAGCCCCAGCCCGGTGCCGCCGACCGTCTTGGAATGGCTCTTGTCCGCACGGTAGAAACGCTCGAAGATGTGCGCCTGATCACCGGGTGCGATGCCAATGCCGTTGTCGGTCACGGTCAGTTTTGCGCCCTCGGGCGAAGCGCTCACCGTAACATGCACGGTTCCGCCCGAACGATTGTATTTGATCGCATTCTCGCACAGGTTATACACCGCTTCATCCAGCATCTGCCGCACGCCGCGCACGGTGATCGGCGCACCGTCCAGCTCGATGGTCACCTGATGGGCCGCCGCGCCCGGACGCAGGCGTTCGGTGGTTTCGTAAGCGAGCGCGTATAATTCCACCGGCTCAAACGGCAGCTCAGCCGGGGTACTCTCATCCAGCCGCGACAGCTTCATAATATCGTCTACCAGCGTGATCAGACGGCCGGCCTCGGCATGGATTTTCTCGGCAAAGCCGCGCACATCGTCCGGCTTCGCCAGCCCGAGCGACACCATTTCGGCATAGCCCGAAATCGAGGTCAGCGGGGTCTTCAGCTCGTGGGATACATTCGCCGTGAATTCACGGCGGCTGCGCTCGGCCGCGTACCGCTCGGACACATCGACAATCAGCAGCACGCAGCCGCGTGTTTTGCCCTCGACGTCTACCGGGCTGAGGTACAGATGCAACTGTGCGCCTTCCTTGTTTTTGAGTTCAAACGCTTCTTTCCGGCCGCCAATCGCAGCGCGCGCCTTCTGGGAAAGCGTCGTATCGCGGCTGAATACGATCAGACTTTCGCCGTTCCATGTGCGCTGCTCGGCGCCCATCAAGCGCACAGCCGCACTATTGGCCGACAGGATGCGCAGCTGATCGTCAAGCACAACAAGACCCTCAGCCATGTTGCTCGTGATGGCCTCAAACTCGATCTGTCGGCGGCGCATCATGCCGATCTGCTGCTCAATCTGCGCGTTCTGCGCGTGGATTTTGCTGAGCAGCGGTGAAAATTCCTCGTAAATGTTGTTTTCGAGCGGCTGCTCGAGGTTCAGCGTGTTGATCGGCGCAACCAGATGTCCGGTCAGACGGCGCGCCAGCCCCATCGACAGGCCGCACACCAGCAGCACAATCAGCACCAGCGGCGGAATCGCACGCTGAAGGTCGCCGGTGACGATGTCGGTTGTGTTGCTTAGGCGCAGCACCTCGCCGGTCGAAAGCTGAATGGCCGCGTAATAGGTCTGGCTGCCAAGCGTCGCCGAAGTGCGCGTCGCCGCGCCTTCCCCGCCCTGCATGGCTTCCTGCACCTCCGGACGCGCCAGATGGTTCTCCATACGGTCCGGATTGCTGTTCGAGTCAAAAATAACCGTGCCGTCCGGCTCAATAAGCGTAATGCGCGAACGGTCGCTCTTGCCAATGGCCGTGAGATACTCGAGGCGCATTTCCTCGGGCAGAGTGCCGATTTCCTCCAGCCCAGCCGCTACCAGCGCTGCCTGCCGTGAGGTCTCGGTTTCCATGCGTTTGAACGCGGTCTGATAGCTGACCGCAATCGTCGCGCAGAACGTCACCAGACAGGTAAAAAGCGCAAGCAGGCTCATACATTGATTGATTTTTCGTTTCATGGATACCCTCCAAAAAAGGTCAGTCCGCGCTGAGCTTATAGCCCACGCCGCGCACGGTGACAATCAGGCTGCCCGCCTCACCCAGCTTGCGGCGAAGCGTTTTGATGTGCATATCCACCGTGCGGCTCTCGCCCTCGAAGTCAAAGCCCCACACAGCAGCCATAATTTTTTCGCGTGACAGCACCAGACCGGGATTTTGCAGCAGATAATGCAGCAGCTCAAATTCCTTAAAGGTCAGCGACACGGCTTCGCCTTCCACCGTAACTGCACGGCGGCTGACATCGAGCGACACCGGCCCAATCGCCAGATGATCGCCCGGCGCACTCGTGCCCGCACGGCGCAGCACGGCCTTGATGCGCGAAAGCAGCTCCATCACGCCGAAGGGCTTGGTCACATAGTCGTCCGCGCCGCTGTCCAGACCGAGCACCTTGTCATATTCGGCGTTCTTGGCGGTCAGCAGAATGATCGGCAGACTGGCTGTATGCGGATTCTGGCGCAGGTTTTTGAGCGTAGTCACGCCGTCCTCGCCGGGCAGCATCACGTCGAGCAGCAGCAGGTCAGGCAGGCTCTGTTCCAGACGCTCATACAGCGCAGCGGCGCACTCGAAGCCCTCGGCCTCGAACCCGCTCGCGTGCAGCGCGTACACCACCAGTTCCCGGATGTTGCTGTCGTCCTCTACGCAAAAAATGGTCTGCATTGGTTTTCCCCTTTCCTCCGACTCACTTGCCGCTGAGCAGTTCGCCGGTGATCGAAAATTCCACCCATTCAGCGATATTCACCGCATGGTCTCCGATCCGTTCAAAGTATTTTGCAATCATGATTTCGTCAATCGCGGTCTCGCCGAGATCGCGGTCTTCCTTGATGGCCGCCACAAGACGGGCTTTGATGTCGTCGAACTGCTGATCGACCACGTCATCATAGTCCATAATCTCGCGTGCCATGTGCAGGTCGCGGTGTACAAACGCATCAATTGCGCCGCTGACCATATGGATGGTTGCACGCGCCATATCCTTGAGCTGGGCGGCGCTCGTGATGCCCTCCTGCTGGCACAGCAGCAGGGTCAGTTCGGCGATGTCCGCCGCCTGATCGCCGATGCGTTCGATGTCGGTAATCATCTTCATCGCCGCCGAAATCAGGCGCAGGTCGCTGGCAACCGGCTGCTGCTGAAGCAGCAGCTTGAGACAAAGCTGCTCGATTTCGCGCATTTTGACATCGATGGCGCTGTCCGAACCGGCCACCTGCGTGGCAAGCGCGGCATCGCGGTTTTCCAGTGCGCGGGCGGCCGCGGCAATCGCCGACTCAACCATGGCGCTCATGGTGATAATTTCATTGTTCAGCTCATGCAGCTGGGCTTCAAATCTGGTTCTCATCGAATCATCCAAACCTTCCTGTAATGTAATCCTCGGTGCGCTTATCCTGCGGCACCGAAAACAGCTTTTCGGTATCGTTCATCTCCACGACCTCACCGAGCAGGAAAAACGCGGTTTTATCGGACACACGGGTGGCCTGCTGCATGTTGTGCGTAACCATGACAATAGTATAGTCTTTTTTGAGTTCGAGCACAAGGTCTTCGATTTTGGCGGTCGAAATCGGGTCGAGCGCCGAGGTCGGCTCGTCCATGAGCAGGACCTCCGGGGTCGTAGCGAGTGCGCGGGCGATGCACAGGCGCTGCTGCTGGCCGCCCGACATGCCGAGGGCGTTTTTGTTCAGGCGGTCCTTGACCTCGTCCCAGATCGCGGCCTGCCGCAGACTGCGCTCGACGATTTCATCCAGCTTGCCGCGTGCGCGGATGCCGTGGGTGCGGGGGCCGTAGGCGATGTTGTCGTAAATCGACATCGGGAACGGATTGGGCTTCTGGAACACCATGCCGACGCGCTTACGCAGGTCGTTGACATCGGTGGACTTCGCGTAGATATCCATGCCGTCGAGCGCGATGCGGCCAGTGATCTTGCAGCCCTCAACCAGATCGTTCATCCGGTTGAGCGACTTGAGGAGCGTGGACTTGCCGCAGCCGGACGGGCCGATGAAGGCGGTAATCTCGCGCTCGGGGATGTTCAAATTGATATCCTTGAGGGCGTGAAAGCTGCCGTAATGCAGGTTTACGTTCTCAATGGTGATTTTTTCGTTCATGGACTTCCTCCTACTTGGTCAGGCGTTTTGCCGCCAGATTGCTCAGGCCGTTGATGGCCAGCACGATGACGAGCAGCACAACCGCGGTCGCGTATGCCTCATTGGTGTTGAAGCCCTCACTCGAGAGCAGGTACATATGCACCGCAAGCGTGCGCGTCGAGCTGAATATGCTGTTGGCGGTCTTGGCGACCGTACCGGCGGTATACATCAGCGCCGCGGTCTCACCGACGATACGGCCGGTGGCCAGAATGACGCCCGCGAGAATGCCGGGCACCGCGCTCGGCAGCACGACACGGAACACCGTCCGCAGACGGCCCGCGCCCAGTCCGTAGGATGCTTCACGGTACATATCCGGCACCGCAATCAACGCTTCCTCGGTGGTACGGATGATGAGCGGCAGAATCATGATCGAGATGGTTAGTGCGCCTGCGAGCAGCGACATGCCCCAGCCCAGCGCGGTGACAAAGAACAGCATGCCGAACAGGCCGTATACAATGGACGGGATGCCCGACAGGGTTTCCGAGGTCAGACGCACGAGTTCGACCAGCTTGTTGCCGCGCCCGGCATACTCCACAAGGTAAATCGCTGTGCACACGCCGAGCGGCACCGCGATAGCGAGCGCCAGCACGGTCATCATCAGAGTATTGAGAATGGACGGCAGCATGGAAACATTGTCCGAGTTGTATTCCAGCGCGAACAGCGAAGGTTTCAGGTACGGCACGCCGTGCACAAGGATGTAAACGATCAGAAAAAGCAGCGCCGCAAACGTGATGACAGCCGCGCCCAGAACAAGCACCTTGCAGACGAGCGTCATCGGCTTCATGCCGAGCTTTTTGGCAATCAGCCGCACAAGCACAGCCGCTGCCGCGAGAACGGCCGCCGCAATCAGGACGTTCCGCGCCAGAATCAGTACCGCGTACAGAGCGGCAGGCAGTTTATCCAGCATACTTGTCCCTCCGCTTCAAAATGGAAAACAGGATGTTGATCATCAGGATAAAGACGAACAGCACCACGCCGGTTGCAATCAGCACTTCCCGGTGCAGACCCGCGGCGTAGCCCATCTCCATGACGATGTTGCCGGTCAGCGTGCGCACACCCTCCAGAATGGAATCGGGCAGGCGCGCCTGATTGCCGACCACCATGATAACCGCCATGGTTTCACCGATCGCGCGGCCGATGCCAAGGATGACGCCCGCCATAACGCCCGATTTGGACGCGGGCAGCACGGTACGGAAGATGGCTTCCTCATGGGTCGCGCCGAGCGCTACCGCGCCCTCATAGAACGAACCGGGTACGGCGCGCAGGGCAGATTCGGAGACGCCGATGATGGTCGGCAGGATCATCAGACCAAGCAGCAGCGATGCCGCCAGAATGGACTGACCCTTGCCGCCGATGTGCTCGCGGATGAACGGCACCAGCAGCACCAGACCAAAGAAGCCGTAGACGACCGACGGAATGCCGGCCAGCAGCTCGGTGGCCGATTTGAGCGGCTTATACAGGTGCTTCGGGCAGTAGAACGCGAGGAAAATCGCGGTCAGGATGCCGACCGGCACGCCGACGACAATCGCGCCCGCGGTGACATAGATGGAACCCACAATCATCGGCAGAATGCCGAACTTCGGCACGCTTGCCGTCGGCTTCCAAACCGTGCCCCCGAGGAACTCCGCCGGACCGACCTCGAAAATGGCCGGCAGACCGTTCGCAAACAGGAACACGCAGATGAGCGCCACCGCCAGGATGGAGGTCAGCGCGGCGGCCGCGAAGACTACATGCATAATTTTTTCTTTCATAAGCAAATCCTTTTTCCGGATAGTCCGGACGGGACGGCACTGAAAATCTCTGCGCCGCCCCGTCCTGTGGTCGTATTTTTTACTTGGTCAGCTCGGCCCAGTCGGTGATTTCACCGGTGTAAATCTGCATAACCTGCTCGGTGGTCAGTCCGTCCATCGGGTTCTCGTTGTTCACGATGACTGCGATGCCGTCGAGCGCGATGGCCGTGCCGGTCAGCTCTGCCGCTTCCTTATCCTTCAGCTCGCGGGACGCCATGCCGATGTCAAAGGTGCCTTCGATGGTGCCGGTCATGCCCGAGGTAGAATCCGAGGTCTGAAGCTCGATTTCCGCAGCCGCGTTGATTTTCTGGTACGCTTCAATCAGCTTTTCCATCAGCGGAGATACCGAGGAGGAACCGCCAACGACAATCTTGCCGGAGGAACCATCGGTCTGAAAAGCCTCTGCCGCGTCATTGACCGCAATATAGCCGTCGGATACCACCGTCTGACCGTCTGCCGACAGGATGAAGTTCATAAAGTCCCCCGCAACGCCGGTCGGCTCACCCTTGGTGGCTACGTTGAACGGACGGGACAGCTTATACGCACCGCTCTTGACGTTCTCCGGGGTGGCCTCAGCGCCGTCGATCTTAGCCGCCTTGACGTTGTCATTCAGCGAGCCGAGGGAAACATAACCGATTGCAGCCGGGTCTCCTGCAACTGTGGACAGCATAACATCGGTCTTGTTGGTAATGATGGCGTCCTCCGTGGTCATATCGGTCTTGTTGCCGTCCGCGTCCTTCTGCTCTACGCCGGTCAGCTCCACGAACGCGCCGCGGGTGCCCGAACCGTCCTCACGGGAGACAACCGAGATCGGGCCGAGGTCGCTGCCGCCGTTTTCGGTGGTTTCGGATGCGGAAGCGCCGCCGGTGCTTGCTTCGCCGGACGAACCGCCGCACGCGGTCAGGGTCGTGGCCAGAGCTGCCGCCATCAGCAGCGCAAACAGTCTTTTCTTTTTCATGATAAAATCTCCTTTGTTTTTTCCTTTGTTTCTTGACAGCTATTAGTTTACAAGCCGATTGTAAAGTGCGCGCGCAGCCCTTTGTAAAGTGTGTGTAAAATAAAAAACTCCCCTTTCCGAACGCCGGAAAAGAGAGTTTTTGTGCTATTCTTCGTCGTTTTTGAAGCCTCGGAGCACTTTCGGGATGAACTGACTGGCCAGTCTGCCCTTACCGCGGCTCTTTACGTAAAAGAAGCCGATGATCGAAAAAATGACCGCTCCGATAAAATTTACAATCAGGTCTTTCATGGTATCGATCAGCCCGATGTCGATGTAGCCGCCATATTGAGCGATCCAGTCCTCGCCGTTGACCACCAGCGATTCGATTGGCACATGTACGACCCGGTTCAGCCCGTCCGGGTCAAACATGACCGAATTGACCGTATGTACGACCCAATCCTTCTGCATGTCCATAGCAAACTGCGTGTCCATAAAGAACTCAAAGAACTCCCACAGCACGCCCACCGTCATGGAAAAACAGAACGCGACAATGGCCAGAAAGAGCGGTGACAGCTTGATGGAGAACCGTTCCGACCGGTTGAAAATATCGACGAGCGCAAACCCGATGGCAGCCATCAGGAAGCCGTTGAGCGTGTGCAGCATGGTGTCCCAATAGGGAATCCGCGTATAGAACGAATTGACTTCTCCGAGGATTTCTGCCGCGAAGATAAAGCAGTAGATGATGCCTTCCAGCATGGTCGGCAGATCAATGCCGGTGCGGCGTTCGATGAAGTTGGGGATACCGAACAGCAGCAGCGTGAGCAGACACAGGAACACGCCTTCATAGTTGTGCAGGAATACCTGACGGATCAGGGTGGACAGTACCAGTAGGGACAATACAACGCGCAGCTGCCGCGCATCTGACCAATAGTTGTTGGGATCCGGTTTTCGACGCATGGTTTCTCCTTTCGCTCGGATAGAAAAAATCCTCTGACAGCTATCCGGCCACCAGAGGATTTTGCTTACTCGATGCCTTCGTCCTCGCCTTCCGTGCGGGTGTTGAATGCATAATCGGGGCACTTTTCAACGGCTTCCGGCTCGGTCGCGTACGGACACAGACGGACACGGCCCTCAGTCTCAGCCAGAGCCACACAAATCTTTGCGCCAACTGCATCTCTGCGGCGGAATGCACACCAAAGCTTCTTCATTCTTGTCTTCCTTTCCGTCATTTCAATCTTAAAGTGCGGGAAATTCTCCTCATCAGACAGATCTGATTTGACATTATTTTAACATATCTATGCATAATTCACAAGTCGTATTCATCCTTTTTTCGTGTTTTCTTTTGGATACCAGCCTTGCACGCATCTTCCAGCTATGATACCATAGAGCTATGAAAGGGAGATGTTTCCGGCGCGGAAAGCGCGGGAATAAGGAGAAGATAAACCATGAAAGATTTCCAGTACTACAAGCTGCTCAGCGAGCAGTATCCCACCATTGAGTCGGTATCGGGCGCGATCGTCGGCATGACAGCCACGCTCCACCTGCCCAAAGGCACCGAATACTATTTCAGCGACCTCCACGGCGAACACGAGGCGTTTATCCATCTGCTGCGCTCGGGTTCGGGCGTCATCCGCGATAAAATTGAGGCGCTGTTTTCCCATACCATCCTGGAGTCCGACCGCGCCGAACTGGCCGCGCTGATCTATTATCCGGACGCGATGCTGACCTACAAGCGCCGCACC
>JBJDZO010000171.1:0-2824 GCA_051868095.1 Butyricicoccus sp.
GGGTAGAGGCATGCAGCGGCAGGTCGGGCGCGCATTCCCGGATGAGCTTCACCAGTCCCAGATCCTGCACAATCAGCGCGTCCGCGCCCGCGTCGTTCAGGAATTTCACATCCTGCATGGCCGCTTCGCGCTCGCGGTCAAGTGCAACGATATTAAAGGTAATGTTGGTTTTCACCCCGCGCGCACGGCAATAACGGATAGCTTCCGCCATTTCCTCGCGGCTGAAATTCTTGGCGCCGCGCCGTGCGTTAAAGGTGCCAAAGCCCATGTAAACCGCTGTCGCGCCGCTCTGCACGGCCGCACGCACGCCTTCAAATGAGCCCGCCGGGGCCAGCAATTCAGGGGTTTTCATTGGTCTTCTCCACTGCGCCGCGCTTTGCTGCGAGTTCTTCCTTTAATTTGGTGTTTTCCTGCTCAAGACGCAGAATTTCTTCGCGCATGGCCTCGGCCTGCTCAGCACGTTCGATCAGTTCCCCGCGCACGCGCTCAGCATTGCGTTCGGCTTTGGTGGCCTCATCGGCCAGATTGAGTGCCGCCAGCACCGCGGCGTTCACGAGCGATGCTTCGGTTACCGCCTTGGCCTCCGCAATCTTCGTGTCCGCGCGTTCAGCGACCTGACGGGTGTATTCTTCGCTCTCTTCAGCAAGAACGGTGTATTTTTGTCCTGCAATGGTGACGGAAATTCGATTTGGCATGTCTGCTTCCTCCTCGGAAATCAGTTAATTTTTCAAAAATGGCAATCTTATAACAGGATACATTATAACACGGCGACTGACCGATTTCCACGTGTAAAGCGCACAATTTCCAAAAGCCGCCGAGATTTTGTCCGCCGCAATTTCCTGAGAAAAAGCGCGATTTGCGTATTGTAACATTTTGCACGTTATGTTACTATTTTAATATAGTATAGTCCTACATATCAGGACGGAAAAATCGGAGCGATTCATCATGTCACACAATCATGCGATGCGGCGCATCGTCGTCAAGGTCGGCACCTCAAGCCTGACCTATCCCAACGGAAAACTCAACATCGGCTGGATTGAAAAGCTGGTGCGCGTCATTTCCGACCTGCAAAACCGCGGTTACCAGATGGTTCTGGTCTCGTCGGGCGCAGTTGGCGTGGGCGCAGCCAAACTCGGCTGGCGTGAGCGACCGCGGGATATCCGAATGAAGCAGGCCGCGGCAGCAGTCGGTCAATGTGAACTGATGCATATTTATGATAAAATTTTTCTGGAGTACGGCATCAAATCGGCACAGATTCTGCTGACACGGGAAAACATCACGAATGAAGAGCAGCGTGCCAACATCCATGCGACCTTTGATATTCTGCTCGATACCGATGTGGTGCCGATCGTCAACGAAAACGACACGGTTGCCACCGCCGAGCTGGAATACATCGAAACTTTCGGCGATAACGACACCCTTTCAGCGGTCGTGTCGCGCGTATGTGCCGCCGATCTGCTGGTCATCTTCACCGACATTGAGGGTCTGTATGACTCCAACCCGCGTGAAAATCCGAACGCCAAGCTGATTGACCGCGTGGAGCGTATCGATGCATCGCTGCGTGCGATCGCAGGCGGTCCCGGCTCGGCAAACGGCACCGGCGGCATGGCCACCAAGCTCGGCGCGGCGGAGCTGTGTATGGATGCCGGCATCTCCATGCTGATCACCAAGGGCGACGCACCGGAAATCCTTTATGATATCGTGGATGGCAAGCCGGTCGGCACCCTCTTTAAACGCCCCCGCAGAAAACACCAGTCCGAGGAGGAAACCTGATGAGAGATTTAATGACCATTGCCCGGGCGGCAAAAAAGGCCAAAAGCGCCGTTGCCCGCTTGGGTACGAGTGATAAAAACCGTGGTCTTGCCGCGATTGCTGCCGCGCTCGAAGCAAATACGGCAGAAATTCTGGCAGCCAATGCCGTGGATATTGAAAATGGCCGCGCAAACGGCCTGAATGATGGCCTGATCGACCGCCTGACCCTGACCGAAGCACGTATCGCCGGTATCGCGGAAGGCTGTCGTCAGGTGGCCGCACTCCCCGACCCGGTCGGGGAACTGCTCTGGCAGAAAACCCGCCCGAACGGTCTCAAAATCGGCCTCAAGCGCGTTCCGATGGGCGTCATCGGTATTATTTATGAAGCGCGTCCCAACGTGACTGTGGATGCGGCAGCGCTGTGCTTCAAGGCCGGTTCGGCCTGCATCCTGCGCGGCGGCAAGGAAGCGTTTCATTCCTCGATGTGCCTGACCAAGCTCATGCGCGCAGCACTGGCTTCGGAGGGACTTCCCGAGGACGCGATCAATCTCGTCGAGGACACCAGCCGCGACACAGCCAACCAAATGATGCGCCTGAACGGTTATTTGGATGTGCTCATCCCTCGCGGCGGCGCCGGTCTGATTCAGGCGGTCGTACAGAACGCGACCGTTCCGGTGATTGAGACTGGCACCGGCAACTGCCATGTTTACGTGGATGCCTCCGCCGATCTCGATATGGCGGCGAAAATTCTGGTCAACGCCAAGTGCCAGCGGATTTCGGTATGCAACGCCGCCGAAAGCTTGCTTGTGCATAAGGATATCGCAGAAGCATTCCTGCCTCGTGCGGCAGAGGTACTTGCCCCCGATCATGTCAAGCTGCACGGCTGCCCGCGCACCCAGACGATTCTCGGCAGCGCGGTCATTCCCGCGACCGAGGAGGACTATGGCCGCGAATATCTGGATTACGAAATCTCGGTGAAGGTTGTGGACAGCGTGGAGGAGGCCATCGACCACATCAACACCTACAATACCGGTCACTCCGAATGCATCGTCACCGAGAGCTATTCGGCTTC
>JBJDZO010000172.1:0-2817 GCA_051868095.1 Butyricicoccus sp.
GTTCCTCCATATGATTCATATTTGGTCTCCTTTGGTATACGCTATAATCATCCATTCCTATTATGGACGGATTTTCTGGAGGAATCAATCTTTTTTTGATAAAGCCCAAGTAAAAACCCGGTGGAAATTCACCGGGCTTTGCACAGGCTGTGGATTATTCGCAGGTGCCCGAAATCAGCCACGGGGACGGCTGCGGGTCAAAGCGGCCTTCCGCGCCCAGCTTGGATACGGCAATCTGGGTGATTTCGATGTCGTGAATGCCGTATTTTTCGAACAGCGCCGGGATTTTTGCCAGAATGTCCAGATTCAGCGTGTAAACCACAAACTGCATCTTCGGGTTGATGGTCAGCAGGTCGCGGATCTCGCTTTCCAGCCGGTCGGTCGCCACGATGAAGGACAGCGACGGCGCGGGCAGTCCGGCGAGGGTTTCCGGCTTGACGTTGGGCACAAGCGCGACGTTCGCCAGACCGAATTTGTCGCAGTTGGACTCCATCAGCGAACGGTCCGCTTCGCGGTACTCGACCGCGATGATTTTGCCGGCGCTGGCCATAATTGCCGCTTCGACCGCGATCGATTCGCCCGAAATGATGCAGATCGTGTCCTGAATGTCCACGTGCAGCATGCTCATGATGACCGAACGAATTTCGCTGCCGACATAACGCACCGAACCGAGCGAGAAATTGTCGTTTTTCAGGCCGATGCGGGCGGTGTTGCGCGCGTCCGGGTTCTTAATCAGTACAGCGGTCGGGCCGGTAATGTCGTGGCGCAGCACGCCCGGCACCTTGCAGGGCTGTACCGGCTGACCGTCCGGGGTCAACCCTTCGCCCAGCCAGATGTCACAGTTTCCCAGTCCGGCGTCCCAAAGCTTGTAGAAAATGCCGTTTTGTCCGGCGTCCAGAAACGCAAGCACGGTGCGGAAATTGTGGATGGCGGGCAGCAGGTTTTTGTCCTCGCGGCTCATATCGACGATCTTGATGCGTTCCAGATCGATGGAAGTCTGTGTGCCGAAATACTGCACCCAGGACAGGATTTGTTCGTTGGTAAACGCGCTGTTTTTCATGGTTTGGGAACCCCCTTCGGGAAAAATTGGCGGCACAGGCCATACCTCTGCATTCATTATAGCACGTTTTTCACAAAAATCCAGCAGAAGCCTGCGATATTTTTGACAGGTTCCATAATGGGGAGGTTTGCGGCCATCCGCCGGAATTGCATTTTCTGGACAACTGCGGGCGGGTATGCTATCATAAAAGGCAGAAAGAGTGCGCCAAACGGCGCTTTGTAAAGGAGTCAATCAAATATGACGATCAAAATTGGTATTCTTGGCTACGGCAACCTTGGCCGCGGCGTGGAAGCTGCCATTGGGCAGAATCCGGATATGGAGCTGACCGCGGTATTCACCCGCCGCGCTCCCGAAACCCTCAAAATCGCTACCCCGGGCGCAAAGGTGCTGCATGTGGACGAAGCGGAAAAGATGCAGAACGAAATCGACGTGCTGATGATCTGCGGCGGCAGCGCAACCGATCTGCCGGTACAGACCCCGAAATACGCCGCAATGTTCAACGTCATCGACAGCTTTGATACCCATGCGCGCATTCCCGAGCATTTCGCAAACGTGGACGCGGCCGCGAAGAAGGCCGGCAAGATCGGCATCATTTCGTGCGGCTGGGACCCGGGCATGTTCTCCCTGAACCGCCTGTACGCGAGCTGCATCCTGCCCGAAGGCAAGGATTACACCTTCTGGGGCCGCGGCGTGAGCCAGGGCCATTCGGACGCAGTGCGCCGCATTGAAGGCGTCAAGGATGCGCGGCAGTATACCGTTCCCGTACCGGCGGCGCTCGACGCGGTGCGCAGCGGCGAAACCCCCGAGCTGACCACCCGCGAGAAGCACACCCGTGAAGTGTATGTCGTTGCCGAGGAAGGCGCGGATCTTGCCCGCATTGAGAAGGAAATCAAGGAAATGCCCAACTATTTCTCGGATTACGACACCACAGTGAACTTTATCGACGCCGAGACCCTCGCGCGTGAGCACAGCGGCCTGCCGCACGGCGGCTTTGTCATCCGCAGCGGCGAGACCAAAGGCGGCAACAAGCACATCATTGAGTACCGTTTGCAGCTTGACTCCAATCCGGAGTTTACCGGTTCGGTGCTGGTGGCATACGCCCGTGCGGCGTACCGCATGGCACAGGAAGGCCAGTCGGGCGCCAAGACCGTGTTTGACATCGCGCCTGCATACCTGTCCGCAAAGTCGGGCGAGGAACTGCGCGCACACATGCTGTAAAAAGGAAAATGCCCTCTCCGCGGGTCGGGGAGGGTATTTTTTTGCTGTCCGGCTCCACATGTGTTTTCCCGTGATTGACAAATGTTTTTCGTTGGTGTATAATGTCCATAGATACTAGGAAAATTGCAAAAAAATCGTGCATTTTTGCCAAATTTCATCGGCTTATATATGCTCATAATCGGTTGAGCGTCTCTACCAACTACCGGAATAGTTGACTATAAGCCCGCGTTCCTTGTGCGGGTGAGGTCTCTCATTCCCGCGGTTGGTTTTTATTTTGGAGGTTTCTCGATTATGAAGCAAAGTTGGATTCTCAAGGGGCATATTGTGTACAGCGTGGACCAAAACGCGCTTTCGGTCACTGAAAACGGCTATCTGGTGTGCGTGGACGGCAAAAGCGCGGGGGTTTTCCGCGAAATCCCGGAAAAATACGCCGGTTTGCCGGTCGAGGATTGCGGCGATCGGTTGATTGTCCCGGGTTTTACCGATCTGCATGTGCACGCACCGCAGTATACCTTCCGGTCGCTCGGCATGGATATGGA
>JBJDZO010000173.1:0-12331 GCA_051868095.1 Butyricicoccus sp.
TGTGATGATCGTTGTTTTTGGTTTCTTCTTTGCAACCGTATCCTCCCGTATGGTCGGCCTGATCGGTTCGTCCAATAACCCGGTATCCGGTATGGCGATTGCAACCCTGCTGATTGCCACCATCATTCTCAAGGCCACCGGCAGCACCGGTTCGGCCGGTATGGTCGGCGCGATTGCCATCGGTTCGGTCATCTGCATCATCGCCGCCATCGCGGGCGACGCATCGCAGGACCTCAAGACCGGCTTCCTGCTGGGCGCAACCCCGAAAAAGCAGCAGTACGGTGAGCTGATCGGCGTACTGGTATCCGCGATTGCCATTGGCGCGATTCTGTCCCTGCTGAACGCGGCATGGGGCTTCGGTTCCGAAGAACTCGGCGCGCCGCAGGCCATGATGATGAAAATGGTCATCGAGGGCGTTATGGGCGGCAACCTGCCGTGGGCGCTGGTATTTACCGGTGTATTCATCTCGGTTGCGATTGAGATTCTCGGCCTGCCGGTTCTGCCGATTGCCATCGGCATTTATCTGCCCTTCCACCTGAACGCAGGCATTATGCTGGGCGGTCTGGTGCGCTGGATCATCGAAAAGCGCAAGTATGCTTCGGACAAGGAACGGGGTGACTGCGTGGAGTCCGGTGTGCTGTACACCTCGGGCCTGATCGCAGGCGAAGGCATTGTCGGCATTCTGCTGGCCGTTCTCGCGGTCATTCAGGTCGGCGGCAAGAGCGTCGGCGATATCATCGATATCTCGGGCTCGGTGAACCTCGGCAACATCGGCGGTCTGGTCTTCTTTGCCCTGCTGCTTGTTTCCATCTTCATGTTCGCCACCAAGGCTGCGAAGAAAAACAAATAAATACTTTTCGAAACACACTGCGGGCTGTATACTATGTATATGGCCCGCAGTCTGTCGGTAAAGCGATTTTTTCAGGAGGAGTTTTCATGGCGAGCAAAAAACAGGAGAACTATCTGGACTATGTGCCGGTCATCTCCCCCCAGAACACATGGAGCGTCAAGGACGGCAAGGTGACCATCCATATGGTGCACCGCGGGTTCTATGCCGCGATTGCGCAGAAGTTTTTCCATCGGCCCCGTGTCAGCCACATCGACCTCGATGCACATGGCAGCTTTCTCTTTCAGCAGATCGATGGCCAGCGCACAGTAAACGATCTTGCGCTGCTGATGAAAGAGCACTTCGGCAAGGATGCCGAGCCGCTTTATGACCGACTGGTCAAATATATGCAGATTCTGCGCAACAACCGGTTTATTTATTTCGCGGGAAAGGATAAGGTGCCGAAATGACCATCGGGCAGATCATTCTGGGCGTTGTACTGTTCGCCCTTGTCACGGCGGTGCTGTATGCATGGGGACTGAGCAAATCGCTCGGCCAGCGCGAGGATTTGGCCCGTAATCTGCTGCGCGCCTGCGGCAGCCGGGTGGTCAAATACCTCAAAACCCACGAAACCATCACCGCGGCTGAGACCGCGAAGCAGATCGAAGGCGTAACAGTCGGCCAGTTCTGGTCGCGCAGCAAGCTGAAGGTGCAGGACGCCGCCGCGTTCAGCGGGCAGGTTCTGGACTTTCTGCTCGATCAGCAATATATCGAACGCGCCGGCAAGGGCGCGTACCGCCTGAAAAAGTAATCGGAAAGGAAGCATTTTTATATGGCAGTATTGGAACATCTGGAGCCCAAGGGCGTATTTACGTTTTTTGAGCAGCTGTGCGCCATCCCGCACGGCTCGCACAACACCAAACAGGTCAGCGACTGGCTGACCGCGTTCGCCGCGGAGCGCGGACTGGAGCATGTTCAGGACGCGGACGGCAACGTCATCATCATCAAGCAAGCCACTGCCGGCTACGAAAACGCCGCGCCGGTCATCTTTCAGGGGCATATGGACATGGTTTGCGAGAAAGCGCCGGACTGCGAAAAGGACATGTCCACCGAAGGGCTGGAGCTGGTGATTGACGGCGATGTGATTCGCGCTGAGGGCACCACGCTCGGCGGCGACGACGGCATTGCGGTTGCGGCTGCGCTGGCCATTCTGGATGCGGACGACATCCCGCACCCGCGCTTTGAGGCCGTGTTCACGGTCGATGAGGAGGTCGGCATGGAGGGTGCCGCGTCGATTGACGTCAGCCCGCTCAAGGGCCGCCGCATGCTCAACATGGACTCGGAAGACGAAGGCGTATTTACGGTAAGCTGTGCGGGCGGCAATCTGACTCGCTGCCTGCTGCCGATTGCACGCGAACCCTTTGCGGGTGCGCCGCTTCAGATCACGGTTGAGGGGCTGATCGGCGGCCACTCGGGCGTGGAGATCAACAAGGGCCGCGCAAACGCCAACATGCTCCTCGGCCGCGTGCTGTATGCGGTATCCCGTGAAACCGGGCTGCGCATCGCGGCGGTGCGCGGCGGTCTCAAGGACAACGCCATTCCGGTGAAGGCCGAGGCCGAAATTGTGGCCGCGGACGCGGAAACCGCCCGCGCGGTCTGTGCCCGGATGGAAGAAGCCTTCCGCAATGAATTCTGCGTCACCGACCCGGGCGTAACCGTCCGCGTGACCGATGCAGCCCTGCCCTTTGCGCCGATGGATGCGGACTCGACTCAGCGGACGCTCTGCCTGCTGACCTGCGCGCCGAACGGCATCCAGAATATGAGCGCCGACATTGAAGGTCTGGTGCAGACTTCGCTCAATTTGGGCGTGCTTTCGACCGAGCTGACCAGCGTGGAAGCTTCGTTCTGTGTGCGCAGCAGCGTAGCGACCCAGAAACAGATGCTGGTGGACCGCCTGCAATGCCTGACCGACACGCTGCGCGGCGAGCTGACCGTTTCGGGCGATTACCCGGGCTGGGAATACTTGCAGGAATCCCCGCTGCGCGACCTCATGACCGAGGTTTACACCGAACAGTACGGCGCCGCGCCCAAGATTGAAGCCATTCACGCGGGTGTCGAATGCGGCATGTTCGCGGGCAAGCTGCCCGGGCTGGACTGCGTTTCCTTTGGCCCGGATCTGTTTGATATCCACACCTTCCGCGAGCGCATGCCCATCGCTTCGGTGCAGCGCACGTGGAAGCTGATGCTTGAAGTGCTGAAGCGCATGAAATAAACACACAGCCAGTCCTCAGGGGCTGGCTGTTTTTTTATATTCTTGACATATGCCCGGAATGCGCGTATACTGAATGTCATAAACGGCATATGTCAGAAACATAAGGAGGTGGGCCGCTTGCCCAGACCGCGAAAATGCCGGAGAGTATGCCACTTTCCCGAGACGCTGGAATTCCGCCCGGCCGGGTCCGGCGAACCCAAAAACGCCGTGATTCTGACCGTGGACGAGTATGAAGCCATCCGTCTGATTGACAAGGAAGGCCTGTCGCAGGAACAGTGCAGCGAATTCATGCGCATTGCCCGCACAACCGTCCAGCAGATTTATGCCAGCGCGCGGAAAAAGCTGGCCGAGATGCTGGTGGACGGCCTGCCGCTGCGTGTCGAGGGCGGCGACTATCAGCTATGCGACGGCGCGGACAGCTTCTGCGGCTGCGGCGCCTGCTTCAAACAGAAATTCAGCAAACCAAAAGGAGAACATGTCATGAGAATTGCAGTTACGTATGAAAACGGCGAAATCTTTCAGCATTTCGGCCACACCGAACAGTTTAAGGTCTACGACGTGGAGGACGGCAAAATTACTTCGTCCGAGGTCGTGGACACGAACGGCAGCGGTCACGGCGCGCTGGCGGGCGTGCTCAACGCGCTGCATGCAGACATCCTGATCTGCGGCGGCATCGGCGGCGGCGCACAGTCCGCGCTGGCAGCAGCAGGCATTCGGCTGTATGGCGGCGTGTCCGGCGATGCCGATCAGGCGGTGGAAGCGCTGCTCGCGGGTCAGCTTTCGTACAACCCGAATGTGCAGTGCAATCACCACGGCGAGCACCATCACGGCGGCACCTGCGGCAGCCACGGCTGCGGCGGCGCACACCACTGCCACGACTAAAAGAAAAACACGCCATATTCCGCTTCCATGGCTGGGTATGGCGTGCTTTTTTTTGCTTCTGACCGAAAACCTTAAAAAAATGAAAACGCACTGAAACCAATCCGGTCTGCCGGGGGTATTATTTAATAGATTGATAAAATACATTTCTATGGAAAATCGCGAATCCCTGCTGTTCGAATTTTCATGATGTGCATTTTACCAAAGCGCATCCTCCATCCAAAGAAACCGGCGTACTTTCTGCGGAAGCCGAACCACAGAATCCAATCGGCGCGGGATGCTGAAAAACATAAGGAGGAATTGATATGAAGCAGAAAACCAAAAAGGCACTATCCCTGCTGATCGCTTCGTGCATGCTCGTCGGATTGCTGCCGAGCGCGGCTGCGACAGGGGAAACCCCGGATCCCGAGTAGGAAGAAGTCATCATCACCCCTTTGGTGGAGAATCCATCTCCGGATTCTGACGACGCGCCCGCTGAATCTCCGGATCCTGACGACGCGCCCGCTGAATCTCCGGATCCTGACGACGAGCCCGCTGAATCTCCGGATTCTGACGACGAGCCCGCTGAATCTCCGGATTCTGACGCTGCGCTTTTTGATCTGGGCAACGGTCAGGAGATCTCCGTTCCCGCAGCAGAGGACGGAACGATCACCGCTCCCGATCTGAGTGATGTCTGGGAGGACAACGAGGCCGCTTCCGAATATGGTTACGAATTCGCGGGCTGGTACGATGCTCCCAACGGCTGGGGTGAGCCAGTCGATGCATTTGAAGCTGGTACCACCTATTACGCCCACTGGGTCTGGACCAGATACGCTGTAGATTATAACTTCGACAGCGAAGGCGAAGAAGATCCGCGCATTTATGGATATCTTACAACCCCCAGAACGGTCTATACCACCTATCTGGACTTCACGAACCCGAATTTTGTGGAAGATCATCCTTTCGGTGACGGCTATGTATGGGACGCCGACACCAACACGCTCATCCTGACCGGCACCAATATGTACGCCGCCGGCAGCGAGTATGGCATCATTCTCCCGGCAGACAGCACGATTGATGTAGATCCGGCAGAAAGCGGTACATATGAAGATGAAAGCTACACCGAAATCGGCAATGAGATCTCCTGCGTCCCTTCGGACATCACGGACACCGCGGCGGATGTGTACTGTGAGGGCGATTTAACCATTACAAGTACAAGTACCGTTACCCCGAATCTAAACAGCCTTATTGCGGGCAACTGCGGCATTCGGGTCGATGGAGCATGCACCGTAGACGTTGTTACCATCTTTTGTACCTGCCTGCAGGTCGGGGGCGATATTACAATCTCGGACGATACGTACCTGTTTGCCGGTCGTTTCGACAATGACCCATCCATAAACTTTATTCATGTGGACGGCAATGTATCCATAGACAATAGCTTTCTCATGACCGAGAATCTTGTCGCTGCCGGAGACATGTCCATCTCCGGCAAAGAGTCCCATGCCTGGGTGATGTATCGAGTAGAGGTTCAGGGCAATGTGACGATCAAGGACTGCGGTTATTACACGGACAGCGATGATTCCAGCCCCATCAGCAACATTAAACTTGCTTACAAACCCAGCAGCGACACCCTACTCTGGTGCGACACCCTCGAAGTCTCCAACAGCTACTTTGATACGTCGCACATCTTTGTCCAAGCCATGAACATCTCCAATGGCAGCCATGTTACCTGTGTCGGAGACGAGTCGTACGCAATCTCAATCATGTTCGGGGAAACAGGCCGTGATAGCTATATTTCGGACAGTACGGTGACGATCACCAACCTGCAAGAAGATGCATCGGGCATCGTTGGTTATGGTAATCTGACCATTGAAAAAAGCAATGTTTCCATCTCTGCCGCGGACGATCAAGAAAACGTTGCAACGATTATACTCTTTGCGCATGTCGGCGAGGACACACCCAAACTGATTCTCAAAAACGCAAAAATATCCTACCCGCAGGGAGCTGCCGTTCAGACAGTCATGCTCGAGGGAAACGATGGCCCTCTTGGATCATGCCGTTTCATTGGCACATCCGATGAAGAAATCGCCAACACCGTCACCATCGTTCCTGTCACTTCCGGCGGCGGCGGTTCTTCCGGCGGCGGCGGTTCCTCCTCCGGCGGCGGTTCCTCCTCCGGCGGCGGTTCTTCCTCCAGCGGCGGTTCCTCCTCCGGCAGCGGTTCCTCCTCCGGCAGCGGTTCCTCCTCTCCCTCTTATCAGGACTTCTCCGATCTGGCGGCGGATAGCTGGTATCAGGGCGGCGTACAGTACGTACTGGACAACGGCCTGATGGTTGGTATGGAAGACGGAAAGTTCGTTCCCTCCGGCACGGCCAACCGCGCAATGGTGACCACCGTTCTGTGGCGGCTTGCAGGTATGCCGCAGGCCGGTGAGAGCAGCTCCTTTGCCGATGTATCTGCCGAAGGCTGGTATTCTGACGCAGTTGCCTGGGCAGCAGAACTCGGTATTGTCAGCGGCTATGGTGAAAACTTCCAGCCGAATGCCTCCATTTCCCGCGAGCAGCTTGCCGCGATACTCTATCGCTACGCGCAGAGTCAGGGCAAGGGCTTTACCGGTGAGTGGATGATGCAGCTCGACTATACCGATGCGGACAGCATTTCGGATTGGGCCTATGAATCGCTGTGCTGGATGACGACGAACGGCGTTATGCAGGGCAAGGGCAGCGGGCTTCTGGACCCCAAGGGTTCGGTGACCCGTGCTGAAATCGCGGTTATGCTCATGCGGTTTGCTGAAATCATGAAATAACTGCATATTGCTCCGGCTTGCTGCAAAAATAAATCCCCACAAGTTCGTTTCAAAAAATTTGGGCATCCGCTGCAAACCGGACCATAAAAGCAACAGCCCGAATCACAAAGGTATTTTTGTGGTTCGGGCTGCTTTTCTTTTTACTTCAAGTCACTGCTCCGATCCAAATAGGTCGTGTGCAGCATTTTTTCTGCCAGCTCGCTCAGGGGTTCCCCATAGAACTCCCGGTATAGCTGCTGAATTTCCGGATTCTCATGGCTCAGGCGCTGCTGCATTTCAGCATCCCGCTGGTACAGGCTGTTGATCCGAGCCTTTCGGGTTTCGCCCGCATCCGCCAAAATATCTCTGGGTTGTCCGCCGCCGCCGATGCACCCGCCGGGACAGGTCATAACCTCGATGAATTGGTACTGCTTTTCCCCGGATTTCACCCGCTCAATCAGCTTCCGGGCATTGGCGGTCCCGTAGACCACCGCGACATTCACGGTAAGGCCATTGATCTCCAGACTGGCTTCCCGGATTCCTTCATAGCCCCGCACCGGCTGAAGATTCAGCAGCATTTCCGGCGGCTGCTGACCGGTAATATACGCATAAGCCGTCCGCAGGGCAGCTTCCATAACGCCGCCGGTGTTGCCGAAAATGACACCGGCGCCGGAACCCTCGCCCATCAGCCGATCATACTCGCTGTCCGGCAGCGCGGCGAAGTCGATGCCCTCCTCTTTGGCCCACAACGCCAGCTCCCGGGTCGTGATGACCTGATCCATGTCCCGCATGGCGGGGATGCCCAATTTTCTGCCCGCCGCATTCATTTCATCGCGGCGAATCTCGAACTTTTTTGCAGCGCAGGGGGTCAGCGCCACATTGACGATCTTCTCCGGGTCAATTCCCATCTTCTCGGCGAAATAGGTTTTGATGGTTGGACCCTGCATGCCAATGGGGCTTTTGGCGCTCGAGATATTCGGCAAAAGCTCCGGGTAATAGGTCTCCACGAACTTGACCCAAGCGGGGCAGCAGCTCGTGAACTGGGGCAGGGGTTTGTGTCCGGTGGTGATGCGCCCAATCAGCTCGCTGGCCTCTTCGAGAATGGTTAAATCGGCGCTGAAATTGGTGTCCAATACATAATCCGCGCCAAGCGCCCGGAGCAGTGCCACCATTTTGCCTTGGACAAATTCGCCCTTGGGCATTCCGAACTCCTCACCCAATGCCGCACGGACAGAGGGAGAGGTGCTGACGATGACCACCTTCTCCGGATCCTTCACGGCAGCCCGAACCGCCGAATACTCATAGACCTCGGTGATACTGGCCGTCGGACAGACATTGGCGCACTGACCGCAGTGGATGCAGATGGCTTTTCCTCCGGTATCCTCCAGAGAATAGGTACCGTGTACTCCGATCTGCTCGGTACAGATGTTTTTGCACATGCCGCATTTGATACACAGAGATTCGTTCCGGCAGATGCTGGGATTGTCCGGTTCGATGGGAACGCGGACAGTCAAAGGTAGATGCTGAGCCATATCAATTCCCCTTTCCGGAAAATGCAGTTTACATTTTCCACTAAAATAATCATAACTCTTCTTCGAAAAAAGTCAACAGGCTGCCGACGCATCTAAAAACTGGATTTTCAATAGACAAAACAGACGTTCTGTACTAAAATTATTCTGTATTCATGCAAACTCCGCACACATGTGGGTATCCAGAATGTACGCAGAATGGTTCATGGAGAACTGGTGATAGAAAGCGCGCCGGGTGCTGGCACACAGGCAGCCATTACACTGTGGGAAAACGGCGAATGATTGGGAGGCAGCTTATGAATATTTTGGCACTTGATGATGAAAACGCGGCACTCACCCATCTGGAAAATGTGCTGAAAGAGGTGTTTCCGAACGAGACGATCCATTCCTACCGGGACGCCGATACCGCCCTGAACTGGGCCGAAGAACTGGCCGCAGACGGCGCGCAACTTGACTATGTCTTCCTGGACATCCGGCTTCGCGGGATGAGCGGACTGGAACTGGCCCATTGGCTCAAGCGGATCCACCCCAAGACCGCGCTGTTTTTCTGCACGGGCTACAGCGAACACGCCATCGACGCCTTTGGAATGCACGCCAAGGGCTATTTGCTCAAACCCATCCGGGCGGAGCAGGTGCGGGAGGCTCTGGACGAGATGATCCCTCACTGGCGGGACACACAGAACCCGTTTCCTTTGGATATCCGGGTGCAGACCTTCGGCCATTTTGAGGTATTTGTGAACGGCATCCCTCTGATCTTTGAGCGGGAGAAGGCCAAGGAACTGTTGGCCTATCTGGTGGACCGTCATGGGGCGTCGGTGACCATAGAGCAGATTGCGGCGGTGCTGTGGGAGGACAGGCCCTATGACTTGAAGCTGCGGAATATCATCTCGACCATCTCAGCCTCATTGCAAAAGACGATGCGTGGAGCGGGAATCAAGGATGTCTTGATCAAACGCCGCGGGCATCTGGCAATCGATACGCAGAAAATCAAATGCGACGCCTATGATTTTGAAAACTGGGATATGAGCGCTGTCAACGCATTTCATGGCGAATATATGTCGGGTTACTCCTGGGCAGAATTCACTGCCGGAGCGTATGTGCAAATGAAACGGGAAAAAAGCGACAGGGCTTTCTCTTTGTGATTTAAGGAAGGGTGATTTATGTACACTTTTGTTACACTCCGTTTTTTATAATGTTAACGGAATCAACCGCAAAAATGTCTGTCCGACTTGGAGGAAAGGGGATACTTCTATGGCAGTCCTCCCTGGCTCGTTTTTTAGCGGCAGGCAGCTTATAGAAAGGATGATATGATGAAAAAACGATGGTTATCTATGCTGTTGGCAGGCTGCATGATGCTGACGGTACTTCCAACGACCGCCTTGGCGGCGGAAGCTGAAGAAACCGAAGAACTGAACGTGCAGCATTCGTATTCGAACAATGGCTACACATTTGAAAAAGTGTCCCATGCGGCTTTCGGGCCGGAAACACCCGACGGCGTGGTGGACTATCTGGGCAACAAGGTGATTGCGCCTTACGATGGCTCCACCGAGGTGAACAATGGCGACACTGTGCAGTCTTACAGCTACTGTGCGGTGGCCTACGGCGACTGGGTCTATATGGGCACCATGTACGGTGCTTTGGGGGCCTATACGCAGATTAAGAACTCGATGAGCGGCGTCAGTGATGAAGTGATGACCGCAGTAATCGACGCCATGTACAATGGCATGCTGAACAAGGGGCAGGAGGATGACGGCTATTATGCAGGCAGCGTCTTCTTCAAGTTCAATGTGAAGACCGGCGAGACCAAGATTCTCATGTCCCGTCCCATGTATGAGGCGGGCGAATGCACCGGTGTGCCGATTTTCCGCAGCGCCGTGGAGTACAATGGCAAGCTGTACTTTGTCGGTCTGGTCAGCAACGGCACCGCATTGGAGTCCTACAATGGCTATCCTCTGTCTCAAGCCGCTGCGCTGAATCTGGAGATCCGGATGCAGACCGGCGTTCCCAGCATCTATGAGGTTGACCCCGAAACGGACGAGGTCAAAAAGATCTATGAATGTGTCGATGTGGACGGCTATCGGGCGCTGAACGGCAACATGGACGGCAAGAGCGTCTTTACCTCCACCCGCGCAATCGGCACCTACAAGAATGCCCTGATTGCAGGCGGCATTCAGATTGATGCCCGATATCCCGATGGCCGTCCGGATGGCTATGCCCCCGGTGATGCCTGCATTCTGGCCTCCACAAACCCCAGCGACGGCGACTTCAAGGTCATTGCAACCATGGAAGATTTGTTCGACTATCCGGCAATCTGGCGCAATGGCTCCTCGGGCGGCGGCGGCATTTATCAGGTAGTGGAGTACAATGACAGCCTGTATATTGCGATGGTTTCCGGTACTTACGACACGATGGACCCCGTGACCCGTCAGTTCCAGCCCTTTGCTGTGGTACGTGGCGACTATGACGCATCCAAGGGCGAGCTGGATGACAGGGACGCATGGACATGGACGCCTGTCATCGGTGACCCGGACGACGGTGCAAAGTATACCTTCGGCATCGACCCTGCGCGTACCGCTTCCAGCGCTTGTACGCTCCAGCCCTACGGCGGATACCTGTACATTGGTGAATACAACGATGTCAACGGATCCCTGAACGGTATCCTGAGATACAAGGAATTTGCTACGCTGGCATCCAATCTGGAGCAGTCCATCAATCTCTACCGCATGGATGAGAATGAAGATATCGAAATGGTTGTGGGCGATGCAACGGAGATGTTCCCCGAAGGCAGCCTGACCGGCATTGGCTCCGGCTATGAATCGCACATGACCCAGTATACCTGGATGACCACGGTGTATAATGGCGTCATGTACCTGAGCACCATGGACGAAACCAGTTTGACTCGTCCGTTTTCCTACACGGCCAGTGGCTTGTGGCTGGAAATGAGCCCCGAGGAGTTGGAGAGTCAGATCAATTATCTGAAGGTTTTGCTGGAACTGCTGATGTATACAGAGGATCAGGCTGTAATGACCGCCAGCGAGCCAGAGATGACATACACGACAGATGACCTGCTCGACGCTGCGATTGCCGCGGCAGAGGAGCGATATGCTTCGCCGATTGCGCTGTACAGCAATGCGGCAGAAGAACCGTCGGTATCCCTGACGGATGAGCAGAGAGAAGCGCTAAAAGAAGGTCTCGAGAACGGCAGCATTGAATTTGGGTCTGTTGTGGGAGATCTGGCAGAACAGTCCATCGAACTGATCCAAAAGCTGGATGAGCTTTCCGCTCTGGCCAAAGAGTCCGATCACGAGGAGTTCCTTGCTGCTTATATCGAAGCAATGGATTTGATGGAAATCATTGTGAACCTTCTGCCGGACGATATGAAGGCAGTCCTCGAACTCCTTCTGAACTTCGCAACGCAGGAAAATATGACCAATCTGGTGAAGGCAATGTCCTTCATGACGGATGCGGTTCCCGGCTTCGATCTCTACGCCATCGATCAGGCTATCGACGGCAGCGTGTCGATTACAACGGTTTCTGACAATGGATTTGATGACCAGTACAATCACGGCCTGCGTATTTTCGCATCCACGGATGATTATTTGACAATTGGCACGGCCAACCCGTTCCTCGGCACCCAGCTCTGGCGTATGTCGGAATATCCTCTAAAGGAAATGACCTGCACCGCTGAGGGCTTCCAGGGCATGTATGACGCCAATATTCACAGCATTTCGGTTACTGTACATGACCCGGCAGACGACGCTGTCATTACTTACAGTGTTGACGGTGAGAACTACACCAAAACCAACCCGACCTACCGTATGCCCGGCGTCTATACCGTCTACTACAGAGTAGAAGCCGATGGCTATGTTACGGTGGAGGGTTCTGAGACCATGGAAATCACCGCTTGGCCGAATTCGGGCAGTTCTTCCAAGCCGGACAAATCCGACTCTAAGCCTTCTACCGACCCGAGCGATCCTTCCACGCCGAGCGATCCTTCCACGCCGAGCGATCCTTCCCAGCCGACGGAGCATTCCTTCACGGATGTGGATTCTACGGCATG
>JBJDZO010000174.1:0-4566 GCA_051868095.1 Butyricicoccus sp.
ACCAGAGCAAGCTTGCCGCTGCCGGTCTGCAGGTTGGGGTAGCAGGTCGCCATATCGTCGCATACCGGCTCAATGCGCGCGGTGCGGTCGAGATGCAGAATAGTTTCCTCACCGGTCACGGTGTTGACGGACAGCAGCACGCGGCCATCCTCGAGACGGGAAACGTCCTGCAGCATTTCGCTCTTGCCGCCGCCGGAAGCGCCCTCATGCATGATAACAAGCTCATTGTCGTACTGGGTCGTCATGCGGCCGCAGGAAGCGTGCGCGGTAACCCAGTCTTCCTGCTCGCCGATGTCGAGCAGAACCGAGTAAACGCCCTTCTTCGCAGACGGACCGGGATACAGGTTGTAGGAGAATACTTCGTGGCAGTCATCAAGACGGTTATGAACAACCACCTGCTTGCCGTTGAAGTGGGTATGACGGAACGGAGGTGCAACATAAACGATTGCACGGGGTGCGAAGCCGTCGGTTTCCTCCGCGGAAACGAAGCCCTGCAGCAGCGCCATTGCAAATGCGAAGAACGCAGCATTGCGGGGGCAGATGAGCATGGAGCCGTAGCCATATGCGTTGCCGCCCGAATTGAAGGGCATGAAAATCAGCTCCTGGGTCTTGAGCCACTCGAGCGTTTCCTTCTTCATGTCGGCAAACGGGAAGCCATACACATCGGAGAAGCGCGGCTTGTCGGTGGGCTTGTCGTCGCCGATGCGCATGCAGTCGGGATCGCGGCGGCGCATGTAGTCCTCGACGTAGTTAACGACGACACCGTTCTTGGCACGAACAACGGTCGCCTCAGTGACCTGACCCTGACCGGGCACGTCATACACGACGTCATACTTGCCCGAACGGCCAGTGCCGAAGACCATATCATACAGCTCCTGCTTGGTGGTCGGGATATAAACGCCCTTGCAGTTTTCGATGACATCGACGATCTCGGCCGGGAATGTGAATTTTCTCAGCAAGCGATTCATAAAACCAGTTCCTCCTTACGGCGGGCGGCCGGACTTCTGACATCGAAGAATCCGGCATCGCCATGTATTATTCCCCGCGAAAGAGGGGAATAATCAATCAATTTATCACTTATTTTACTATACTACGAAATCCCCAGTTCGTCAATGTTATTTTTGCGAAATATGCAAGATGAGGTCATATAACTTGCATAAATTTTCATCTGCTGGTTTGGTAAAAAGTTTTAATCCGATTGAGCTGCAATTGCGCGCTTCGATAGCTCTGGTCGGATGTCGGTGTTCCGGCCGAGACGCCCAGCACAGCCGCGTCAGACGGCAGAACATACCCATACGCCTTCCAGCGCTCCATCGCCTGCTCATATGCAGTCTGCTCACCGGAAGCCTGCATCTTCTGCGTACTCAGCGTCGGCATACCGTTGATATAACCGGTCAGTCCAGCGAGTGAAATCGAGTAATCGCGGTTTGCGTTCAACTGACTGAGCTGGCTCTGCGCCTGCTGCAAAGCCGCGGATGCCTCCCCGGAGTAGTATCCGCTGAGCAGACTGTTCTGCTGTGCTGCGGCATTCTGCGCGGCTGCGCTGCGCGCATTCAGACGTGCCTCGGCCAGACCGTTCAAATCGCTGCGGTAAGCGTTGTCCACCGCGATACGGCTGGTTTCGGTGTAACCGGAAGTCGGTGCGCTGTATGCCCCGCCCATGCTGAGACCGAGCGCAGCAAGCTTTTCCTCATTTCCCAGCGCCGATTTCCGGGCATTGACCTCAGCCTGCGTCATACCCTGCCGGTATGAGCGGTCAATCTCACGGTACTGGCTTTCGAGCTGCTCCTGAATGTTCTGTTTGGCCGTATGGAACGCCTGCAAACGCGCCTTGGCCGCGGCCTCATACAACCCATTCACACCGATTGAGCTGCTGTCCCCGCTCGACACCCAATAAGGGCGATAACTTCCGCTCCACTGCGACACGGCCTCATTGCTGCCGACCGAGCCTTCCAGCCCGAGCGCATCGATTTTGGCCTGTCTGGCCTGTAAAAGCTGCGACCGCTTCACTGGATCGCTGGTATTCGCAATGGCCTCGGCGTAATCGAAATCCTTATCAAACGCGACGGACGAGCTTCCGGAGCTTCCCGAGCTGCCCGAACTACTGGAACTGCTTTTTTTGGTACTGCTTGCCGCCTTTTGTGCCGCCTTCAGGGCGGTGCTGATGACTGTTGACAGCATTCTATTCCCTCCTTACTTTGTTTTTCCGCTGACCTTGCAGCCGAGATATCCGCCGATCGCGCCGACGGCAGCCGAGCACAGGCTTTCCATGCCCATAAACACCGCGCACAGACACACCGCGCCGAGCGCAGCGAGCGCAACCGTATCGTTGTCACAAAACCGGAACCGCATTTGCCTCCTCCTTTCTCACATGCCGCGCCGACCGGGAATATACCGCACACCGAGCGCGAGCAAGCCGAACGGTTCCCCCGGGCGGTTGTTGCGGATGCGCACCCGAACGGTACGTGCCCGATGCAGCTTGCGCCGCACGCGCATGGATACCGCGCCCGGTCGGCAGCGGAAGCAAAATCGAGAAAAATCGAGTGTTTCGAACGAAAACAGATCGAGATTGCGCTCCAGTGCAAGCATCTCCCCCGCATCCGTCTCATAGGTGACGCGCACACCCGACCGCGTGTACGGCATCAGCACAGGCGTAACCTCGCGCACGGTTTTCTCACGTCCCCAATCGCCAAGCGGCAGATCGGGCGTGCACCACCACGCATCAATGGCGTCACCATCGTCATAAAACGCATCTTCTTCCTCGCGTTCGCACAGCCGAAGCACACGCCCATCCGCCGCGCCGAACCACATCCGTCCACCAATCACAGCAAAGCACACTGCCGGGAAGTTGTCCCAGTAGTACCATTCGGGCGAGCCATCGGCACGATACACGCGCCCATCCGCCACATAGCACCGTCCATTGACGGCGAGAAAATACTTGTCCCGCCACACGACCGCGCAGGCGTCCTGCAAATTGTCCTCCGCCGTCAGTCTGGTATCCACCGCGTTCGACTGCCTGCGGATCGATCTCTGTTCGGTGACCGCGGTGCCAAATACCCCCATGACCCCGTCCGCCGACAGAAACAGCGGTGTATCCCCGAGCGCAGCGAAGCTGCGGAAGGCCAAACCGCCCGCGCCCTGTGCGCCCTGTTTGAGCGGATAGGCCGCCTTTCCGTCATCGTCGAGCAAAAACGTCCGCAGATACTGAGTCGCCTCCTGTCCGCCGCCCTCTTTGATCACGAGCTGACTTTCATACTGCCGCACATAGCCGACAATCGCAGCCGCGTCCGACCCAATGCGGGTATACCCGGTATCGGGAAAATACGCGGGATCGAACAACCCGCTCTGCCAGTCGCAGTTCGGCTCGTCGGGATTGCCCGCAAGGAATACGCGCGTATCGTTTTTGCCGCCGTACAGCCCTGCAAACCGGCACTTATTGATCTTGTCCCCATTGCCTTCGACCGTCTTGCTGAATGTAATCGTCACATTTGCCAACCCATTCGCGTTTGCGGGTGCCGTTGCCAGCGTCACTACACCGGTCGAGCGATTGACCGACGACACGGCAACAGCCTCCCCATCGACCGTCGCGGTCACCTCCGCGTCATCGATATCCTGCGCATCCAGATAGAACTGCGTAGCCGACCCATTGCCGACGAAGGTATTGATACGCCTCGGCGTGAGCAGATTGACCGCTTCCAGACTGGTGCCGCCGCCGGTCGGGGGCGCGGCGATTGTCGTGGTCGGCACAAACGCATCCTCACAGACCGCCTGCGCAGTCCAATCCCCGTCCTTCTTATAAATCTTCCGATAGGTCAGCCCATCGAGCAGATACAGCGCCCCATTCATCTGAAACGCGAACGAAAACGCGGCATTCATGCCCGTACATAACTCGGTAAGTTCTCCTGTCTCCCCCATCCGGTACAGCGCTTCCCCGGCGTGCACGATAGCGCCCGTTTCCCCCGGCAGCGCAAACAGCCCATAAATTTTCCCTTCTGCCTGCGCAATTTTCTTATACCCCGGCCGCTTAACAAGGAAATCGGTTTCCTCCGCGATCATATTGCAGGCATCCGGGGAATGCGCGAGATCGGCCTTGGTCGCGTGGGTGGAAAAATCCACGCCGCCGAACCGTTCAACGACCACTTCCCGCTCGGCCGCAGCGTTTTCAAACTGATAAGCCCGCATCAGTACAGCTCCTTGACCGCGAACTGAGCAGCCGGACAGTGGCGGTCGAGCCGGGCAGCGAACTCTGCGCCGAGCCAGTTAAATTTTTCGCGGTCGTCATCACAAATGAACAACGCCGCCAGCCCATAAGGAAAACATTCGCGCACCATAGCCTCATCGGCCTCAATGGTGTCCTCGAGCGCGGCAATCTGGGGTGCGACGCGCAGCGTATCCTGATCATCGACCTGCCGCAGCGCATTGATCTCGCGCAGGCAGTTATTGAGCAGCTGATTGAGCGCACCGAGCGCAAACGCCTCATAATACGCGGCGCCCTCCTCCTGCTCACCGAGCAAATTCATGGCCGCCAGAAAACATTCTCTCCCAGTCATCCTGCATACCTCCTTT
>JBJDZO010000174.1:4666-7887 GCA_051868095.1 Butyricicoccus sp.
ACGCAGGCATACACACCGGCGCACTTTGCGCCGAGCACGAACGCATCATAATAGTGTCTGCCCTCAATAATCGCGCCGGACACGCCGACCGGATCCTCATGCACCTTGGCGTCCGCGATCTTGTACGGCAGCAGCACCGAATCCTTATGGGTAATGAGGAACCAGCAGTCCTTCGGCATATAGCTTTCGGGCACGCGCACAACCTCCATACCGAGCACCTCACCGCAAATGCCCTTAGCGACCGACTTTGCGCCGAGCGGATCAAGACCGGTATATTCATCGCTCAGACAGATGAGCTTGTGCATTTCCGAGGAAATGTACAGATAACGTCCATCGGGCGGCACCAGACCGTCATCAAGTGCCTGCATACCCTCACCGATCAGCGAAATGATGGTGCTTTTGGTGGGCTTATCGCTGGCGACGATCTTGCCGGCCATATTGGCGAAGCGCATGAGCGCATACTTGTCGGCCGCGGGCGCGGACTTTTCCTTGAGCTGCAAACGCAGCATATCGGCGGCGCGCTTGGTGAGATTCTGGTCGAGATTGTTACCCTTGTCGATGGTCAAGGTAAACGCCTTATCCTGCGTCATGGTCAGTTCCTGTACGGTGTCCTGCATTTCGGTGGGCGAACCGTAGCGGTTTGCGCCCTCGCGGACATAATCGACCTCATCGACGGTCACCGGGGTATACACCTTGAGCGTCTTGACGCCGGTGAGATCGAAGGTGGTCGCGGTTTTGCCCTTAATAAAGGAACCGCGGCTGAACGTAGACGCGATTTCGTCCGAATACTTGGTTGCGAGATTGATTGCCATAAAAAAACCTCCACTTTTTCATAAATAATTTGCAACGGGCAATGAGTAATGAGTAATGAATAATGAGTAATTAGTAGTCAGTAGTTCGTAGTTGCGGAACCGGCCGCAGGCCGGATTTCATCCATCGCGCTGTGCGCGATTCCATAACTCCTATCTCCTATCTCCTAACTCCTAACTTCCCCTCACTCTCCTCTGAGCGCGGCGATCACGGGATCGATCTGCGCGGGCTGCCCATCGCCCGCCGCCGAACCGACAGCCTGCCGGCGGTTGGTCTCGTTCTGCTCGAGCGCAGCAAGTTTTGCCTTGAGCTGCGCAATTTCATACTTGCGGTACGCGGACACCAGACTGCCCTCCATCTGGGCGTCCTGCCAAACCTCCTGCGGGATATCACCGGGCTGCACATCGGGATAGGACGCGATAAAGTTGGCATATACCTGTCCATCGGGCACCTGACTGGACGCGCCAGCCATACGAATGACCTCGCTTCTTCTGGACAGACCACTGACCGCGGCCTGCACAAGCTGCTCCATGGTCAGCGTAATGTCCTGCCCATCCACATTCAGCGTAATGGTTTCCTCCTGCGGCGTTTTTACGGCCTGGCCCTCTTCAAAGGGATTGTCCTGCATGTCAAGCGGTTTCTTCTGTTCCATTGTTTTCCTCCTTTTGTTTTTTGAGCGCGCGCATCAGCCCGCGTTTGCCCTTCATCTGACGATCGGGAACGTTCTGCAAATACAGCAGCGGGTCCGCGATCACGCCGGTTTCGAGCAGATGGTCATTGGTGGCCGTCTGTACGGTTTCCGACCAGTAGCTTGCCTGACCGACCTCCACATTGAGGCGCATTTCGCCGCCGCGCATGTTCGCGAAATTGAACGTCACGGTTTCCTCATTCCCCTCCTGATTGATGATGGTGTACGTCCGCACGCCATAATGCGCCCCCATGAGATCGAGGAACGACCGTGCCCAATCCTCAATGAAGCGGTAGAATTCCAGCCGCACGAGTTCGAGCGGAGCGGCGGTGGCCTTCTGCACGGCGACAATCGCGGACGTATTGGTCGGCGTGACGTTGCCAAGCACGGCATCACTCGCGCCCATCAGCTCCATAGTGTCGGTCATCATCTGTTTGAGCACAGTCATAACCTGCGCAGAGATATCCGGCGCCTTGAACGCGGAAAGGAAAGCCTCATTGGGGTTGCCGCGCATGCCGATGGCCTTACCGATTTCGCTGGAATAGCCATTGGGGAAGCGGGTCATATCGTAAATAATCTTGGGAAATGCAACCTGCTTGATGCACTGCACATACATGGAATACAGCTTGTTAATCGCAATCTGATTGGGAATGGCCTCAGTGACCGGTGAAATGCCGTGGCACGAATTCTTGACGCGGTCCCAACTCAGGTATGCGACCGGGTAGCGGCTGTACGGCAGCACTTTTTCCTTCATAACGGTCGCGTGCTGCGTGGTTTTCTGAAACGCAATTCCTCCGGGCACCTTTCTCATACGCAGCAGCACGGTCACGCGGCGTTCGCGCTCGTGCGGAGTCATATCCTCGTTTTCCCCATCGGGCAAAATCGCGTTGATATCAGCGCTGGGCCTGCGGTTTTTGAGGGCCTCCATCTTGACCTCATCGACATCGCGGCGCATCGCCAGAATAATGTAGGGCTGCCGCTCGACGTCATCGCTGGCCGTGTTGCCGAAATACACATTGGTATTGTCGATGCATTCAACCCGAATATCACCTTTTGCGTCCTGTCCGGTCTCAATATCGGGGTCAAAGTGCATATAGAAGCACCCATCGCCATCCACGCACGCATTGCGCAGGGCGAACCGGCTGAGCGTCTTGACCTTACTGCGCTCCATCGCGCTTTCGAAGGCCTGTTCCAGCACGGCTTCGGTCTTTTCGGCGTCCTTGCCGCGGTCGAAGGGCGCGGCGCTGACAGCCACATCATCGCTGACCAGCATGGCGACGAACAGGTTGACACAGCGCCGAAGCACATTAAAGATCAGCGGATCAAGGGTACTGACGCGCAGACCCTCCCACTGCCTGCCCTGCACGAAGTCCTCATTTTTCTTCACCTGTTCATACAGCCCGATGCTGCGTTTGTAGTCCTGTCCGTGTTCATACTCCCGCCACACCGCAGCGGGTGTCAGATCATGCTTCATCGTCGTCCTCCTGTTTCTCGCCGGGGTATTCCATCATCGCGGCCAGATCACGCGCATACACATCCTCACTGTCATTCCCCTCCCGAAAGACCGGACGTTCGCGCGGCCTTGCGGCATCGGGCCAGCCGCGGGCGATGACCGCGCCGATGAGCACCATCACAGCCCCGCAGATGGTCTGCAAAATCATAGTTTCCATGCAAATCCCTCCTTTTAGTACTGTAAAAACTCCTGAATTTCCCCATCGTACCG
>JBJDZO010000174.1:7987-12265 GCA_051868095.1 Butyricicoccus sp.
TCCTGCCAGATATCGACCGCCGAGCGGCCGGTTTCCTGCCGTCTGCCCCATAAATCGGGCGGCGCGAGCCGCAGATAAATGGTTTCGTCCTGTTCGGCGCGGCGCACGCGCTCAGCGGCCTCCGACAGAATCAGACCCGGTTCATACACCTCGCGGTACACGTAGCTGTGCCCGTCGGGCGCCTGCGCGATCCAAAGCGCGGCGAACATATCGAGGCCATAATCCACGCTGAGATACCGCCGCCATTCTTTCGGAATGTCAAACGGCTCACACACATGAATTTCCCGGGAAAACTCGGGAAAGTACCGCCCCTCCTGCAAATCCCAATCGCCTTCGAGCAGCGCCTTGCGTTCCTTTTCGCCGAGGTTTTTGAGCCTTCTGCGGTAGCCGGGGTCGCGCCGCATGAGGAACACATTGTCGGTGACCTTAGCGGGCAAAAACAACCGGCTTCCGCCCTCAAACTCCTTCACCACATCGGGTTCGAGCGCATCAACGAACCGTTTCTTGACCCAATCATGTCCAATCCCGCCGGGGTTTGTGGTAGACTTGACCTGTTTTGGGAAACCGTTCGCGCCGCGCACGCGGCTGATGAGGTAAGTATACTGATACTCGGTGAAGTGGGTCAGCTCATCGAACCGAATCACATCGTATTCCGCCGACTGATAGCGTGTCACATCGCCCTCATACTGACAGTGTCCGAACTCAATCACCGAGCCGTTTCCCATACGCCAGAGATTATCGCTGCGCACGAACTTGCCCACAGCCTGTGGATAAATCTGTTCACTGACCGCGATGAGCGAGCGTTCAAGTTCCTTAATGGTCCTTCGCAGCACAAGCTGCCGGCTGCCGGGATAGCGCCCGGCGAACACAAGCGCATCGATAAGCTGCGCATAGCTTTTGCCGCCGCCGGCCGCGCCGCCGAACAGGGTTTCATCAGCGTCTGCGCGCAGGAAGTCGCTCTGTCTTGCCGTAATCTCGAAACAGAATCGTTTACCCATCGGCGACCTTCACCACGATTTCGACCTTTTGCGGCAGCCGGTCGCGCAGCTCCTCAGCGGCGGCCTTGACCTCCTTGAGCGCCGCAACGACCGTAGTAGGCTTGGCCTCCCCGTCCTCCGCCAACTCCACCAGCCGGTCAATGAGCACGGGCACCTTGTCGCAAAGCTGTTTTCGCAGCGCCTCATCCTGTTTTTCCTGTTTGGTCATCCGCATCCTCCCTTCGTTTTTCGAACATCAGTTCGATTTCTGTTGCCCATGATAATAGCCGCAAATCCTTATCCTGTCAAGTACAAATTTTAAAAAAATTCTTTCTATCCTTGGCGCTTATGCGGCGTGCTGACGCACAATCCACATGATCAGCGAGTAATCCGGCGCAATCTTCCAAAAACGTGAGAAATAAGGTGTTTTTTCGATAAAATCTTCCGAAACCATAAAATTTCCCGATATTCGGCAAAAATCACCCGAAAACGACCGATCTGCTTTCTTGTCCCCGGTATTGGTCTGCGGTATAATGAGGGAAACGGAGTCGGTTTGATACCGTCTGTTGATTTTTAAAGAAGAGAAAAGAACGATCTGGGAAAAAGGAGTTTTCATGTTTTTCAGCCGTAAGAAGAAAGATACCGGTCTCAACACCGTTCATCGCATCCCGACCATGGCTTCGTGGCCCCGCCGCGTATCCAGCCTGAATGACATTCCGGAGCTGTACTGGCCCGAGCTGGAGCCGTGGCTGGAAAGCCGTCCGGATGCCCGCCTGCTGTTCATCCCGCTGTTTGACAAGCGCACCGGCACCCGGCCGGAGTACGCCGCAGCCTGGAACAAAAACACCCTGCTGCTTTTGGTGCGTCGTCCGGAGGGCACGCTGATCCGCACCGAAATCCCGCAGCAAAACGTCGTTCAGGTGCGTTATTTCCGTTCGATTCTGGATTGCAGCGGCACAGTAACCTATCTGAAGGATGACGCGCCGCAAATCGCATCGTTTCATTTCAATTATTCCACGGAAAAGGAATTTGTGCCGATTTTCAACATGCTGCTGGGCCAGCCGGACGACCATGCGGTGAACATCCTCGACCATGACAACAGCGCGTGCGTGGCGCTGCGCGACGAATGCTATGAGCTGTACAATTTTGGCCGTTTGGTTTACCGCATGGATGACATTTTGCAGGATTATTTTTGGACGCACCACGAATACAAGGAAAAGTGGTATTCCCGGGAAATCATGAAAACCGAATATCTGGTCGCGGCGATGGGAAATGGTCTGGCAGCGATGTCGTTTCAGGTAAACCGCAACCATCAGACCTGCGATTACATTCCGTGGGATTATCTAAAGCATCTGGAGCTGGACGAACAGAACGGCGTGTGCCATATGCGCATTGACACGAGTGCTTCTGCCCCGCTGACCCTGCCGGTTTCGGCGGACAAGAGCAATCCGGTGCGTGATTTTGTCCGCAGGTGGTCTCCCGCGCAGTAAACAACCGTTTATCCACGAAAATCCCAGTGAAAATCAAAAATAATATTGCATATAACCCCGCTTCATGGCATAATGTTATTGTCTATTCTTTTGCAAAGAAGAGTAATGAAACACGCCGTCATTCGGACGGCACGAAAAAAGGGGTAACAATAACGTGAACAAAGAACGAAGCAGTTTTTCCAGCCGCATTGGCTTTGTCCTTGCGGCGGCAGGCTCTGCGGTCGGACTGGGCAACCTGTGGCGTTTTCCGTATCTGGCGGCCAAATACGGCGGCGGCATTTTTCTGTTGGTGTATATCATTCTGGCCGTGACGTTTGGCTTTGCGCTGATGATCACCGAGATTGCGATTGGCCGTAAAACCCGCCTGTCGTGCATCGGCGCATACAAAGCGCTGGACAAGCGGTTTGGCTTTTTGGGCTGGCTGGCGGCGCTGGTGCCGGTGATTATCACACCGTATTACTGTGTCATCGGCGGCTGGGTCATGAAATACCTGTCGGTTTTCCTGAGCGGACAGATGCAGGCCGCAGCGGGCGACAGTTTCTTCACCGACTTTATCACGGTCAGCGCATCCGGCATTGCGGGCAATCCGCTGCTGTGGTTTGTGCTGTACGTGCTTCTTAACGCGGTTGTCGTACTGTGCGGCGTTGAGAAGGGCATTGAAAAGGCCAGCCGATTCCTGATGCCGGTGCTGATTATTCTCGCAATCCTCGTATCCGGCTATTCTCTGACCATTCCGGGCGCGCTGGACGGCCTGAAGTTCTATTTGCTGCCGGATTTCTCGCGTTTCTCGCCGATGACGGTACTGGGCGCGATGGGTCAGCTGTTCTACTCGATGTCGCTTGCCATGGGCATCATGATTACCTATGGCTCGTACATGCAGAAGAACAACATTCTGGAGCATTCGGTTGGCCAGATTGAGATTTTCGACACTGCAATTGCCATGATTGCCGGTCTGATGATTATTCCGGCGGTTGTAGCGTTCAACGGCGGCGATACCTCGCTTGTGCAGTCAACGGCAGGCCCGGGCCTGATGTTCGGCGTACTGCCCAAGGTATTCGACCACATGGCAGGCGGTGCGGCAGTGGGCACGGTATTCTTTGTACTGGTGCTGTTTGCGGCGCTGACCTCATCGATTTCGCTGATGGAAACGCTGGTTTCCTTCCTGATGGACAAGACCCGATTTGGCCGCCGTCCCGCGACCATCTTTGTAACGGTCTGCGTGCTGATTTTTGGTGTCCCGTCGTGTCTGGGCTATGGTCCGTGGTCGTCGGTAACGCTGCTGGGCATGGCATTCCTCGACTTCTTCGATTTCATTTCCAACTCGGTGATGATGCCGATTGTTGCGTTCCTGACCTGTATTCTGGTTGGCCACGTGGTCGGCACCAAGGTCATTGCGGACGAAGTGAAGGAAGGCGGCAATGCCTTCCATCGTGAGAAGCTGCACCGTGTCATGATCCGCTGGATCGCGCCTGTGCTGCTGCTCCTGATCCTGATTACCTCGGTTATGCAGGGTCTCGGCATCGGCGGCTTTACGATTTAAACAAAACCTCCGAGCTGCTTTTGCAGTCCGGAGGTTTTTCGTTTACACCAGTCCATCTCTCGCGGACACTCTCATGCTTCGTCCCTACCCCGTGGCCAATCTCATCAAAAACCGTGCAAACACTGGACAAACGCGGGTTTTTGCGCAATAATAGTACCCAGACAACAAAAATTCCAAAGGAGTATTCCCATGAAATATGTAGTAGTTCTGGGCGATGGCATGGCGGATGAGCCGATTGAGCAGCTGGACGGCAAGACCCCGCTGGCGTATG
>JBJDZO010000175.1:0-2757 GCA_051868095.1 Butyricicoccus sp.
CGAACTGGGGATCAGGGAGTTGCAGTCCCACGCCTTACCGCTTGGCTATGGTACCGAATCAGTGCTTATTTAGTATACCCAAATTCCCCAGTCTTGTCAACTTCTTTTCTCAAAATTTTCACAGGATTTTTCGGCTGCCAAATCCCAGATACCGCGATCCCTGCACGTGAAGCGTCCCGCGGTCACCCTCGGACAGCGCCCTGTATTCCCGGGCGCTCACCCGCAGTTCCATGCGCACGCCGTCGTCCATTTCAAAAACCGCGTAATACGTCTCGGACACCGAGGTATGCATGCTGCCGTCCGCATTCGTGTGGGTGTGGTGATGCGTTTCTTTGCGCTTGGCGGCAACACGCGCCGGATACTCCCGCTCGGGCGCATGGTTGTTTCGGTTCCATTCCATCACTCCGTTTATCATCTGCCAGCCGATGATGCACACGACGATCAGGAAAACCCCGCCGAACAGCATCTCAAACATCTCTCTCCCTCCCCTTCTGTTTCCAGTATAGCCGAATGTCGATTTCCCGTCAATCCAATCCCGAAATCCCGGAAAAAATGAAAAAATCCCCTTGAATTTGTCCGCGAAACGTGGTATATATTATGTATATGCTTATCTGCGATGAACAGGAAAAGTACCATCGCGCTCCCTTTGTTCAGAGAACGGCGGTCACCGGCTGCAAGCCGCCCCAAAGGACGCAATGCGAAGTTCCCCTGCGAGCAGGCGTGCTGAACCCCGAGTAGGCGCGTCCGATTCGCCCCCGTTACCGGGCGCACAAGCGCGCGGAGCCTCCCGGCCCGCGAATGTAGGTGGTACCACGGAAGCTGCGGTTTTCGTCCTATGTGGGCGAAGGCCGTTTTTTTGTGTCTTTGTTTGTCACCAAAATTCCCATTAAGGAGTGTAATAACCTATGAAACAGCAGCTTGAAGCCATTCTTGCAAACGCAAAGAAAGAGCTCAGCGAAACCAAAACCGCCCGTGATCTGGACGCGGTGCGCGTCAAGTTCCTCGGCAAAAAGGGTGAACTGACCGCAATCCTCAAGGGCATGAAGAATGTTGCGCCCGAAGAGCGCCCGATCATCGGCCAGCTGGTCAACGATGTGCGCGCGGCAGTGGAAACTGCGCTCGAGCAGCAGGGCGAAATCATCGAGCGTCTGGCGCTCGAAGCCAAGCTCAAGACCGAAACGCTCGATGTCACCATGCCGGGCGAAGACGTGGTTCTCGGCCACAAGCATCCGCTTACCAATGTCCTCGACGAAATCAAGGATATCTTCATCGGTCTGGGCTTCCAGATTGCGGAAGGTCCGGAAGTCGAGCTGGATCACTATAACTTCGAAGCTCTGAACATCCCGAAGGATCATCCGGCACGCGACACGCAGGATACCTTCTACATCTCGGATAACGTCGTTCTGCGCACCCAGACCTCTCCGATGCAGATCCGCACCATGGAGAAGCAGAAGCCGCCGATCCGCATTCTGGCGCCCGGCCGTGTATTCCGTTCGGACGCTGTGGATGCCACCCATTCCCCGCTGTTCCATCAGATCGAAGGTCTGGTTGTCGATAAGGGCATCACCATGAGCGACCTCAAGGGCATCCTTGAGCTGTTCGCCAAGCGTCTGTACGGCGAAGAAACCGTTGTCCGCTTCCGTCCGCACCATTTCCCCTTCACCGAGCCTTCCGCAGAGATGGACATTCAGTGCTACCGCTGCCACGGCGCGGGCTGCCCGCTCTGCAAGGGCGAGGGTTGGATTGAAATCCTCGGCTGCGGCATGGTACATCCGCACGTTCTCGAGGTCTGCGGCATTGACCCGAATGAATACTCGGGCTATGCCTTCGGCGTTGGTCTGGAGCGCACGGTTATGGGCCGCTACAAGATCGATGACATCCGCCTGTTTTACGAAAACGACGTGCGCTTCCTGCACCAGTTCTAATTCAGTGAGGAGTGAGGAAGGAGGAGTGAGGAGTGATGGTATCGCGCTGTGCGCGATGATTTGATCCGTCCGGCCCGGCCGGACACCACAACTCCTACCTCCTACCTCCTATCTCCTAACTTCAATAAATACAAAGGAGCTTTCTATCATGAAACTGCCTCTTTCCTGGCTGAAAGATTATACCAATCTTGAGGGCGTATCTCCGAAGGAGTTTGACGCCAAAATGACTATGTCCGGTTCCAAGGTCGAGTGCATCGATTACTTGGGCGAGGAAATCAGCAATGTTGTCACCGGCGAGATTCTGTCGGTCGAGAAGCATCCGGACTCCGACCATCTGGTCATCTGCCAGATCAACGTCGGCAAGGAGGAGCCGGTGCAGATCGTCACCGGCGCGCCCAATGTCACCGAAGCATCGATCGGTGAAATCTGCCCGGTTTGCCTGCATAAGTCCACCCTGCCCGGCGGCGTGAAGATCACCAAGGGCAAGCTGCGCGGCGTGGTATCGAACGGCATGATGTGCTCGTTCCAGGAACTGGGCCTCGACCACGGCTGCGTGCCCTATGCCTGCGACAACGGCATTCTGTTCCTGCCGAAGGGCACCCCGATTGGCGCGGACATCAAGAGTGTGCTCGGTCTGGACGAGTACGTTGCCGATTTTGAAATCACCTCCAACCGCCCGGACTGCCTGTCCATGATCGGTCTGGCGCGTGAGGCGGCGGCAACCTTCCAGCGCCCGTTCGCGGTCAAGGAGCCAGTGGTCAAGGGCTGCGGCGGCGACATCAAGGACTATGTCACCGTGCAGGTCGATGAGCCCGAGCTGTGCCCGCGCTAC
>JBJDZO010000176.1:0-2743 GCA_051868095.1 Butyricicoccus sp.
CCCCGATAAGGGCATAAATAAGATACTCACCATTGAGGCGTCCGGTATCGGCATCGCCTGCATTACGGCGCAGCATTTCGGTGTACCGGTTGTTTTCGCAAAGAAAACCCAGTCGCGCAACATCGACGGCGCAGTTTATACCAGCAAGGTTACATCCTTCACCCATCAGCGCGAATATGATGTCATCGTATCGCAGAATTTCCTTGGGCCGGACGATCATGTGCTTCTCATCGATGATTTTTTGGCCAAGGGCAGTGCGCTGCTCGGCCTGATTGAACTCGTCAAGCAGTCGGGCGCAAGCATCGCTGGCGCAGGCATCTGCATCGAAAAGGGTTTCGACGTGGGCGGCAAGCTGGTGCGCGAAAGCGGCGTGCGTGTCGAGTCGCTCGCCATTATCAAAGAAATGCGGAACGGCAAAATTATCTTTGCAGAATAACGGGTTTTTCCGGCGGTATGGCCTTCCATACCGCCATTTTTCCGAAAATGACCGAAAACCGGTTTTTTTGCCGGTTTCCCCTTGATAATACAGGGCAAAATCTATATAATAGATAGGTAAACTCCAAAAAAAATTTATTTCATGATAGAGAGGCGTTTCATACCAATGGAATTTGTAAGCACCCCGAAACAGTATGTGGACGCGGTGGAAGATTGCGCGGCCCATATCGGCAGCAGCGTTACCTTCCGCGGCACTGTGCATCGTGTCCGCGATATGTCTGATTTTTCGTTTGTCGTTGTCCGCGTCAACCGCGGTCTCATCCAGTGCACCTTCCAGGGCGACCAGATCGGTGACGTTGCCCGTGCAGACGTCAAGGATGCCATGGTGGTTGAGGTAACCGGCGACGTGCGTGAGGAGCCCCGTGCAGAGCATGGCTTCGAGGTTGTCCTGACCGGTATCTCGATTCTGGCACGCCCGGCGGAACAGCTCCCCGTCCCGCTCGGTAAGAAGTACATGGGCCTGTCGCTCGATGTAGACCTGCCGCTGCGCCCGATTACCCTGCGCCATCCGCGCAAGCGCGCCGTATTCCGCATTCAGGCTGCCATTGCCGACGGTTTCTCGGAATACATGACCAGCCAGGGCTTCACCCGCATCCATACTCCGAAGATTGTTTCCGCGGGTGCTGAGGGCGGCGCAAACATCTTCAAGCTCGACTACTTCGGCCAGCAGGCTTATCTGGCGCAGTCTCCGCAGTTCTACAAGCAGTACACCGCAGGCGTATTCGGCCGCGTATTTGAGGTCGGCAACGTATATCGCGCCGAGCGTCACAACACCTCCCGTCACCTGAACGAATACATCGGTCTGGACTTCGAAATGGCATATATCGACTCCATGTACGATGTCATGGCGATGGAAACCGGTATGCTCAAGTATCTGATGGATTACCTGCCGAAGCATGTCAAGCCCGAACTCGACCTGCTGAACGTCCAGCTTCCGGTCATTGAGAATATCCCGACCGTGACCTTCCACGAAGCCAAGGACATCATGCTTGAAAAGTTCGGTCACAAGTCCAAGAACCGCTTCGACCTCAACCCGGATGAAGAGGTGATGATGTGCAAGTGGGCACAGGAGGAGCATGGCTGCGAGTTCTGCTTCGTCACCCACTTCCCGTCCGTCAAGCGTCCGTTCTATGCGATGGACGACGCGGAGAACCCCAAGCTGGCGCTGTCGTTTGACCTGCTGTTCCGCGGTCTAGAAATCACCACCGGCGGCCAGCGTATCCATGACTATCATGAGCAGATTGCCAAGCTCGAGGCACGCGGTATGAACACCGAGCTGTTCGAATCCTTCACCATGCTGCACAAGTATGGCATGCCTCCGCACGGCGGCATCGGCATTGGTCTGGAGCGCCTGACCATGCAGCTGCTCGGCCAGCAGAACGTCCGCGACGCTTCCATGTTCCCGCGTGACATGAGCCGTCTGGAGCCGTAAAATCAAACAGCAAAGCCGACGCCTTTGTGCGCCGGCTTTTTTTCTCTAAGGAAACCACTGGCTAAGCCAGTGAGTAAGGATAAAAGCGGAAGCGATGATATGGAGAAAAAAGACCTCCTTTGATAGAATGGAAGCGGGTAACGCCAACCGCAGCCGGAAAACAAAGGAGGTCATCCAAATGGACGAAAGAAGTCTATCACATACGCGATGGAAATGTCAATATCACGTGGTGATTGTACCAAAATATCGCCGGAAAGTGATATATGGGAAATTACGTAAGGATATCGGTGCGATTCTTCGGAAGCTGTGCGAGTATAAGCACGTGGAAATCATTGAGGCGCATGCAATGCCGGATCATATCCACATGCTGCTAAGCATACCGCCAAAGATGAGTGTAGCAGATTTTATGGGATATCTGAAAGGAAAGAGTACACTGATGATTTTTGAGCGGCATGCGAATATGAAGTATAAGTATGGACGCAGATGCTTTTGGGCGAAGGGATACTACATTAGCACCGTTGGAGCGAATAAGGCAGCGATAGCGAAGTATATCCGGGAGCAGGAAATGGAAGATCAGATGAGTGATCAACTGAGCTTCAAGGAATATGAAGATCCCTTCCGGGATCTCGAAGAGTAAAAAAGTAACGCCAATGCGGTTGGCGTTACTTTTTATGCGCCTTTAGGCGCTGCTGGTATGATGCCCTTATAGGGCTATTATTCATACCACGTCCTTTGGGCGTGGTTATGATTGTTTGTCTAAAGAAACCACTGGCTAAGCCAGTGAGTAAGGATAAAAGCGGAAGCGATGATATGGAG
>JBJDZO010000177.1:0-2727 GCA_051868095.1 Butyricicoccus sp.
CCGTATGATTCAGGAAGGGATGCTGGGCGAAATCCGCATCATCAATATGCAGTTTGCGCATGGCTATCATTCTTCCGCCGTAGAAACCAATGATCCGGGCACCAAATGGCGTGTCACGCCCGAAAAGGCCGGCCCTTCCTATGTGCTGGGTGATGTCGGCACGCATGCGCTGTTCCTCGCCGAGACCATGGTACCTGACCTGAAGATCGAAAAGCTGATGTGTGCACGCCAGAGCTTTGTCAAGAGCCGCGCCCCTCTGGAGGATAACGCATTCGTACTGATTCAGTACGACAACGGCGCGGTCGGCAATCTGTGGGCAAGCTGTGTCAACGCCGGTTCCACCCATCAGCAGAAGATCCGTGTGGTCGGTGAGAAAGCGTCTATCGAGTGGTGGGACGAGCACCCGAACCAGATCGTCTTTGCCGAACAGGGCAAGCCGGTTCAGATTCTGGATCGAGGACAGGGATATCTCTATCAGGATGACGAGGCCATCACCTGCGACCGCATGGGCGGCGGACATGCCGAAGGTCTGTTTGAATCCTGGGCAAATCTATATCGCCGGTTTGGAACCGCAATGGATCGGGTCAATCACGGGGAACAGGCACAGGAAGTCATGGATGATCTTTGGTTCCCGAATATCCGGGACGGTGCGCAGGGCGTGCGTTTCATCGAAAACTGTGTGCGTTCGTCCGATGAAGGCAGCGCATGGGTCGATTACCGCTGATTTGCACCGCAGAGAGGGACTCGAACATGAGCATGAATATTTGCGGCGCACCCTGCTGCTGGGGTGTGGATGATCCGAAAAATCCGTATCTTCCCCCGTGGACAAAGGTGCTGAAGGAAGCGGGAGAAGCTGGTTACCGTGCGATTGAGCTTGGGCCGTATGGTTATCTGCCGATTGATGCGGAAATCGTTTCGGCGGAGCTGGATAAAAACGGTCTGGCCATTGTCGCGGGTACTATTTTTCATGATTTGCTTGACCCGGACAATCAGGCCAGCGTACTGCATGCAGTCGATGAGATTTGTACTCTGATTACCGACCCACGCCTTCCAGGTCTGCCACAGCATACTGGGCAAAAGTTCCCGACGCCCTATCTGACGGTTATGGACTGGGGGCATGACGAGCGGGATTATGCCGCCGGGCATGTCGCAGACGCGCCGCGCCTTTCCGCAAAGGAATGGAGCACCTTGATGAAGCATGTCCGCGCGGTGTGTGAACGGGCGAACCGCTACGGCGTGCGTCCGGTCATTCATCCGCACGCAGGCGGATATATCGAATTCGCGGACGAAATTGAAAAGGTTGTCCGAGATATTCCCTATGAGCTTGCCGGTTTGTGCCTGGACACCGGGCATTTGTATTACTCCGGAATGGATCCGGTGACGTATCTGCACAAATACGCGGACCGGCTGGATTATGTTCACTTTAAGGATGTCAATCCGGTTGTGTATCAGCAGATTTTGGGCGAGCATATCCGCTTTTTCGACGGATGCGGCAAGGGCACCATGTGTCCGATCGGCACCGGTGCACTGGATTATTCCGCAATCCGGCAGGCTTTGGAGGAGATTGGCTATGCGGGTTATATCACCATTGAACAGGAGCGTGATCCACGCAACGCAAATACCAGCCTGCGGGATGTCAAAGCCAGTGTGGATTATCTGAAAAAAAGCGGATTTCTCATTTGACAGGAGGGTTTATCTTGAATCGAAAAGCATTGCACACGAAGTCAATTTGGAAAAGCAACCTGCTAAGTGATATCCGCATTGCCAGTGAGGCCGGCTTTGGCGCGGTGGAAATGGCCGGCGCAAAGGTCTGGGATTATCTCGAGGCGGGAAGAGAAGCCGACGATGTAGTCGACACGCTCCGCCGCTATGATATGCAGATGATCAGCATCAATGACATCGCGAATGTGGAGAGAACGGATGATGAAACGATCGCCCGCACTCTGAGGGAGGCCGACACCCTTTCGGCCTTCGCGCAAAAGGTCGGCTGCGACTGCATCCAGTTGGTTCCACTCTGCGCTTTGGAGGGACGGCCGGAGGATGAAGTGATCGAGCTGACAGCGCGAAACATCCGCCGCATCTGTGATATCGGTGCACGCTATGGCGTCCGTTTCCAGTTGGAACCGGTGGCTTGGTCTCCGATCCACTCGCTTCGCACCACAAAGCTGTTAATCGATACAGTCGATCGGAATAATTTTGGAACCGTTGTGGATTTCTGGCACCTGTGGTATGGTGCGGAGACCACGCCTGACGATCTTCGGAAATTTGATCCATCCCGCATCTATCATATTCATTTTTGTGATGGTACGCGCAATGCGCCCGGAACAGTTTGCGATGAAACCGTTCTTCGGGGCGGCTATGCCGGCGAAGGGGATATTCCTCTGGTCGACTGGGTGCAAGCTGTCAAGGACACCGGATACGACAGATGGTGGAGCTATGAGCTTGTCAGCGCAAAGCATTGGCAGTCGGATACACAGGAGGTCGCATTCCGACTCAGTGAGCTGCTTGACCGGTTCGTCTTTTCCGCGCAATAGGTGCCCGGCATCCGATTATGATCACACCGTATTGTATATGAAAACAGAAAACGCGGTCAGAAGTTCTTTCCGGACTCCCGACCGCGTTGTTTTTTATGTTTTGTTGTGGAGTGGCGGGCAAAACTGAAAAAATTACCGCGTAAATAGTCTCCAAAGGCCGCTGCTGCCATTCTTTTGCGATGGGCATGCGGCC
>JBJDZO010000178.1:0-2726 GCA_051868095.1 Butyricicoccus sp.
TTCAGAATTGCGGTCATCTGCGCCACTGTCAGACTGCCGCTCGGCAGCAGACGGCCTTCTTCATCGCCTTGCAGCAAAGCATCCTCTACAGCCCGGCTCAGTGCATCATATGCCCAATGGCCGGACGCATCCGGGAAAGAATCAATCCCGGCAGCCATTGCCGGGGTGACGAGCAGGCCTGCCGCGCAGACGGCGGAGAGCAGGCGAAGCAGCGTTCGTTTCAAGGTGAATTCCCCCTTTTTTACAGGGCGCTGGAAATTCGCCCCCTGTCCTATCCTCTATGGTACTGGATACTCATGGAAAAGTCAATTCTTTCGCACGGGAAAAAGGGGGTGCTTTCGGGTTTGGACAGGTTTTTTGCACATTTCCCGACCGGTTTTCGGAAAATCAGCAAGAAAATGTTTTGCAGCATATTGCATAAGGTTTTGTGACTTTTTTTCACTCTGATTGACAGAAATAAACGCAGATGGTACACTAAATGAAAAAAGGAAGACGATTTATGATCGATTATCTGGTAATCGGGCTGGTTATACTAGGAGTAATATTATCCATTCGGTATATGCGGCGGCAGGCGCGCAGCGGAAAGGGCTGCTGCGGCGGCTGTGCCGGATGCGGAATGCAGTGCCATTGCCCGAAGGAGGACAACACGAAATGAGAGCTGTAATTACCGGCGCATCCGCCGGAATTGGCCGGGAAATGGCTCGGCTGCTCGCGGCAAAGGGCTATGACCTGACGCTGGTCGCCCGGCGTGAAGAACGCCTGCGCGAGCTTGCGGCCGAACTGCCGGTGAAATGTCAGGTGCTGTGCGCCGATGTATCAAGCGTGCAGCAATGCCGTCTGGTCTATGAGGCCGCGCGCGGCGATGATGTCGAAATTGTGGTGAATAATGCGGGTTTTGGTCTGTTCGGACGGTTTGCGGAGACCGATTTGGACACCGAACTGCAAATGATTCAAACCAACATCGTGGCGGTACACGTGCTGACCAAGCTGTTTCTGCGCGACTTCCGCGCACGGGGCAGCGGATATATTCTCAATGTCGCGTCGTCGGCTGGATTTATGGCCGGGCCGCTCATGGCGACCTATTACGCAACCAAAAATTATGTGCTGCGGCTGACGCAGGCCATTCGGGAGGAACTGCGGCATGAGGGCAGCGGTGTGCAGGTTGCGGCGTTGTGTCCGGGGCCGGTCAATACCGAATTCAACGATGTGGCTGACGTAAAGTTTTCCATCGGCGGCATTTCGGCACAGGAAGCCGCAAAATGCGGCATCGAGGGCCTGCTGGGTGGCCGGGGCGTGATTGTGCCCGGACTTGGCATGCGGCTCGCGGTCACGGCAAGCCACTTGGCGCCGCAAACGCTGGTTACCAGAATCGCTTATCATATTCAGAGCAGAAAGGGATAAAGCTATGTCCAAATCCACACAGGAAGCGCCGCGTCGCCGGCCCAAAAAACCCATGAAAACCTGGCAGCGGGTGCTGTTTCACTGGCGTTTGCCGCTCATCATTGTATTGGTGCTCATGATTCTGAGCGGCGTGGCCGTGCATACGGTGTCGGCCAAGCTGGCCGCGCGCGAACAGGCCAAACAGGATGCAGCCGCGCAGGCAGAAGCCGAAGCCATGACCTATGAGGAAGCTGTTGTGGATGCCTTGCAGGCCGAACAGACCGAGGTACAGGATCTGGTCTGTCTGGTGAGCGAGGATGGTCGTGTAACCTATGACGCGGAAACCGACCGGGTACAGCTTGTGTTCTGGACGAATGCAGCGGCTGAGAATTTTAAGAAGGACAGTCAGGTGACACTCGACGACTATACCTATGCCTATGCCGATCTGGAGCTGGCAAGCTGGGGCGCGGCCAACAAAGATGTGCTCAAAAACGGCAAGGAAGCCCGCTTGGTGCAGCTGTTCGGCCAGCCGGAAGGCTCGGCAGGTACGACCTTTGTGGTGGTGTCGGTGACGCCTGAGCGGGTACTTCGTGCGGCGTATCAGCCGGACGCACAGCTGAAGAAAATGTCGCTGGCGTTTGAAGAAACGGTCGATCAGGACTTTATCAGCTGGTTTAACAACGAAATTAACGAGAGTTATTTCACGAATCCGCGTCCGTGGACCCGGCTGGGTTATACCTATGACTGGGGCGCATCGGGCGATGAACATTACGGCGTAACCGAATTTGTCATCCCGGCAGGCACGAAAGTGACCATCAAGGGCACCTTCACGAACGATGAGATGATTACCCGCCTGCGCAAAGGCAAGATTCAGTAAATAAAAATCCCGCTTGGAGAGCATCCGAGCGGGATTTTCTTATTTCAGCTTTTTCCACTCGCTGACAGCCAGTTCGTCGCAGCGATTGTTGTAGGGATTTTCCGCGTGGCCCTTGACCCAATGAAACCGGACTTCATGCACGTCGAGCAAACCAAGCAGCCGATCCCACAATTCGGGATTTTTAGCCGGGGTTTTGTCGGCTTTTTTCCAGCCGCGTGCCTTCCAGCCCTTGGCCCAGCCCTTCACAATGCCGTCAATCACGTACTTGGAATCCGAATACAGATCGACCTGACACGGCTCTTTCAGCAGCTCGAGCGCCGAAATGACGCCCAAAAGCTCCATTTTATTGTTGGTCGTCATCGGGTCGCCGCCCGAGATTTCCTTGGTGTGTGCGCCGTATTGTAAAATCGCGCCCCAGCCGCCCGGCCCCGGATTGCCTGAACATGCGCCATCGGTGTAAATGGTAACC
>JBJDZO010000179.1:0-12033 GCA_051868095.1 Butyricicoccus sp.
TAGGTACGTACAACGCCGCTCTCGGCCGACATGCTGCTCATCTTGCTCAGACGGTCGGCTTCCTTCATGAGCTTTTCGGTGTGCTCCTCGGGCAGCTCCAGCGCAAGAATCCGTTCACGGTAGCTGTCTACTTCGGCATTCAAGTCCTGCTCGCCCAGTTCCGACTGGATGACCTTAATCTGTTCGCGTAGGTAATATTCGCGCTGGTTTTTGTCGATCTGTTCCTTGAGCTGATCCTGAATATCGCTTTCGATCTTGAGGATTTCGGTTTCGTCCGTCAGCAGACGAATCACGTGCGTCAGGCGCTTGGTGACGTTGAGTTCCTCCAGGATTTCCTGCTTGACCTGAAAATCAATCGCAATATTCTGCGCGATATAGTCGGCCAGATAGCCCGGGTCGCCGCCCGCGGCCACGGCAAGTACAACGTCGCTCGACAGGCGGGGCGCATACTCGGCATACTCCGCGAAGCGGTCCTGCACGGTGCGGACGAGCGCCTGCTCACGCCGGAACGAGCCATGCGGCAGAAGATAATCGTCGAGCCGCTCGGTCTTGGCATACAGGCAGCCGCCCTCCTCCATGGACTCAAACTCCAGCGCACGGGCGCGGGCGCGGCCCTCGACCAGCACGCGGATGTTGTCACCCGGCATGCGCAGAATCTGCTTGATGACGCAGATTGTACCGATTTCATACAGGTCTTTGGCGCGAGGCGTATCGGTTTTCAGTTCCTTTTGGGCGGTCAGAAAAATGTGCTGCCCGTCCTTCATGGCCGCTTCAAGCGCTTTGATGGACATAATGCGGCCAACATCAAAATGAATCAGCATTTCCGGGAAAGCGGTCAGCCCGCGCAGCGGCAGAACCGGCAGAACCCGAATGCTCTGTTCTTCATTCATATTTTCAACTCCTATACGGGGGGTGCTCAGGTTAAATTTTGAAGTTCTTCTTTCAAGTATAGTCGAATCCGTAGAGGAATGCAAGCGACAACATCTGGCGAAATAGACAAAAAGGGTGCGGCGAATACGCCACACCCCGATTTATCCCCAAAAATTATGCGCTTTTTCCCGAATGCGGTTTCCCCTTTTTACGCACGATGACCGGTTCCCCCTCATGACGGATGACATCCGCCGTGATGGTGACGCGCTTAATGTCCTCGGCAGACGGAATTTCAAACATCAAGTCCGTCATAACTTCCTCGAGCACGCCGCGCAGGCCGCGCGCACCGGTTTTCCGGTCAACCGCGATCTTCGCAACCGCTTCCAGAGCCTCCGGCTCGAAGTCGAGTTCGACATCATCGAGTTCAAACAGCTTTTTGTACTGTTTGACGAGAGCATTTTTGGGCTCGGTCAAAATTCGCACGAGCGCTTCCTCGTCCAGACTGTCCAAGCTGACAATTGCCGGCAGACGGCCGATCAGCTCGGGGATTAGACCGAACTTCATCAGGTCATGCGGCTCGATCTTGGCCAGCAGCGCCGAGATGTCCTCTTCCTTCTTGCTGGTCACGCTTGCACCAAAGCCCAGCCCCTGCTTGCCCGAACGGTTCTGGATGATCTTCTCGATTCCATCGAACGCGCCGCCGCAGATGAACAGGATGTTGGTGGTATCGATCTGGATAAAATCCTGATGGGGATGCTTGCGTCCGCCCTGCGGGGGAACGTTCGCCGTTGTGCCTTCGAGCATCTTGAGCAGCGCCTGCTGTACGCCCTCGCCCGATACATCGCGGGTAATGGACGGGTTTTCGCTCTTACGCGCAATCTTGTCGATCTCGTCAACGTAGATAATGCCGCGTTCGGCCAGCTCCACGTCAAAATCCGCGGCTTGAATGAGGCGCAGCAGGATGTTTTCCACGTCCTCACCGACATAGCCAGCCTCGGTCAGCGTGGTGGCGTCGGCAATCGCAAACGGCACCTGCAGCGTTTTCGCCAGCGTCTGCGCGAGCAGGGTCTTGCCCGAACCAGAGGGGCCGAGCATCAGGATGTTGCTCTTTTGCAGTTCCACGTCATCGCCGCCGCGGAAAATACGCTTATAGTGGTTGTATACAGCGACCGAAAGCGCAACCTTAGCGCGCTCCTGTCCGATGACGTATTCGTCAAGTACCGCTTTCAGCTCCCGGGGGGTCGGCAGGTTTTCAGGGGCCTCGATCAGGTCATCGTCATCCAGCGCATGGTTCATGCCCAGTTCCTCTTCGAGGATGCTCGAGCAGATGCCAATGCATTCATCGCAAATGTAAACGCCCGGGCCTGCAATCAGCTTGCGGACCTTGTTCTGCGGTTTGCCGCAAAAGGAACATTTGAGCGTTCTGTTATCGTCTTTATTCGCCATCGTTTACCTCACATTTCCGGTCCGGCGCACCAAAAATTGCCGGCCGGTGATTCCAGAAAACCGCTGCCCCGGCCAGACGCGCAGAATGCGCGCCCAGACGGTGTAGCGGTCCTCTTTCGCGAAAAAAGTTATCTCTTATCAAAGACCTTGTCGATCAGGCCATATTCCAGCGCTTCCTGTGCGCTCATGAAGTTGTCGCGCTCGGTATCCGCGGTGACGACTTCAATCGGCTTACCAGTGTTGCCGGCCAAAATCTGGTTCATGCGCTTCTTGATGGTTTCAAGGCGCTTGAGATGAATCGCCATATCGGTGATCTGGCCCTGCGTACCTGCGGACGGCTGATGAATCATAATCTCGGCGTTCGGCAGCGCATAACGCTTGCCCTTGGCGCCCGACGACAGCAGGAATGCGCCCATCGAGGCCGCCATACCGATGCAGATCGTCGAAACGTCGCACTTGATATAATTCATGGTGTCATAAATCGCCATGCCCGCAGTGACCGAGCCGCCGGGGCTGTTGATATAGAACGAAATGTCCTTATCCGGATCCTGCGCCTCCAGATACAGCAGCTGCGCCACGATCAGGGATGCGGTCACATCGTTGACTTCCTCCGACAGGAAAATGATGCGGTCGTTGAGCAGCCGCGAATAGATGTCGTAGGAACGTTCGCCGCCGCGGTTGGTCGGCTCAATGACCATAGGTACCAAACTCATAAAAATAGTCTCCTTTCAATATCCTCCGTTTGGTGATACGCACCGTGTTCGTCTTTGCCCCGAAGGATATGTATGTCCAAGGAGAATTAAGCCTCCTCGGAAGCCTCAGCCTCAGCTTCTGCCTTCTTTACAGCCTTGGCGTTGTCCTTGAGGACAGCGATTGCGCGGTCAATCTTGAGGTCTGCGGAAACAGCCTCCGCCGGCATTGCCTTCTTGACCTGCTCGACCTCCATGCCGTACTGGTCAGCCATCTTCTTAAACTCTGCCTCAAGGTCCTCATCGGTGATTTCGATGTTCTCGAGCTCTGCAACCTTCTTCAGTGCCAGACGGCCCTTGACCTGCTTCTCAGCCTGCTCACGGAACAAGCCGCGGAAAGAAGCCATATCGGTGCCGGTTGCCTGCAGGTAGCCCTCGATGTTCATGCGCTGCATCTGCAGACGGTACTCGAAGTCACGAACGATGGTGTCGATCTGCTGCTCAATCATAGCGTCCGGGATGTCCGCCTGCATGCCCTCAACAACCTTGTCGATGATGTTCTGCTCGAACTCACGGTCTGCCTCAGCGTTCTTCGCGTTGGTCAGGCGCTCCTTGACTTCCTTCTTCAGGTCAGCCAGGGTCTCAGCGGTCTCGGAAACGTCCTTTGCGAACTCGTCGTCAATCGCCGGGGTGATGGTCTCCTGTACGCTGTGTACCTTGCACTTGAAGACCGCTTCCTTGCCAGCGAGATCGTCTGCCGTGTAGTCCTCCGGGAAGGTAACAACAACGTCCTTCTCGTCGCCAGCCTTGCAGCCGATCAGCTGATCCTCAAAGCCCGGGATGAAGGTGCCGGAGCCCAGCTTCAGCGGATGGTTCTCGCCCTTGCCGCCCTCGAACGCTACGCCGTCGAGGAAGCCCTCAAAATCGATGCTTACGGTATCGTCCTTCTTTGCTGCACGCTCAACGGTCTCGGTGCGTGCGAAACGCTGTGCCATACGCTCAAGCTCCGCCTTGACGTCAGCCGCCATGACCTTTACCTCAGCGCGCTCGGCCTCGATGCCCTTGTACTCGGCGAGGGTCACTTCCGGCTCAACCGGAACCTTGCACAGCAGAACAACTGCGCCGTTCTCGGTCATGTCCTGAATCTCTACGTCAGCCTGAGCAACCGGCTCGATCCCAGCCTCTGCAACAGCCTTCTCAAATACCTCGGGGTAGCAGATATTCAGTGCATCCTCGAAGAATACGCCGTCGCCGTACAGGTTCTCGATCAGCTTGCGCGGCGCCTTGCCCTTACGGAAGCCCGGTACAGTGATGCTCTTGCGGTTTTTCTTATATGCCTTTTCCTTTGCAGCGTCAATCTCCTCTGCGGAAATCTCAACGGTCAGAGCAACAATGCTCTTCTCCTGCTTTTCTACGTTTTTCAGTTCCATTTTAGTTTGACTCCTCCTAAAAATGTATCCAATCTATTTTATCAGATTATTTACCGGATTTCCAGCCCATTTTGCGGATTTTCGAATTATTTTTTCAGCAAAACCGGGGTAAAATCCACATGGTCGCCCGAGACGAGGGTAAACTCGATGCCCTCATGCATGCCCTCAACCGCCCATCGGAGACTGGACGAGTGCAGGTGGCCATAGATGCAGCGGGTCACGCCGTAGCGCTGCATCAGCTCGATGATCTCCCCGCAGCGGAAATTTGTGTACAGCGGCGGATAGTGCAGGAAGCAGTATTTCTCCCGCGCGCCTGCCGCGTCCGCGGCTTTGAGCGAGGCTTCAAGGCGCATCAGCTCCCGGCGGAACACCTTCTCATCGTGCTGTTCCCTGAAGTCCTCCTCATAAAACCAGCCGCGTGTGCCGCACAAACCGATATCCTCATAAAGATAACAGTTATTGTGCAGAAAATCAATCCCCTCGAAGCCGTTTTCCTGAACAAACCTCTGCATTTTGGTCATTGTGTTCCACCAGAGGTCGTGATTGCCCTTCAGGATGATCTTACGGCCGGGCAGACGGTTCAGATATTCGAAATCGGCTTTCGCTTCTTTGAAATCAATGCCCCAGGACAGGTCGCCGCCAACGACAACCACATCCTCCGGAGAGACAACCGCCGCCCACCGCTTTTCGATTTTCTCCATATAATCCTGCCAGCGCCCGCCGAAAATATCCATCGGCTTATTGACCGCGCAGGCCAGATGCAGATCCGCGAGGGTGTAAAGCGACATATCCCCTCCTGCTTACAGCGAAGCGAGCAGATCGGTAGTGCCGAGGATGTCGGTCTTGTCCACCACCATGTCAAAGCGCGGCTGCTTGCCGGCCAGTTCTGCGAGCGGTGCGGGCGCAGCGATGCCGGTCATGCCGGTCAGCACGTCGAGCTGGGTCACGTCGTCCTTTTCGAGCGAACCGCCCAGCGCCTCAATCACCGCACGGCAGAACTTGAACGGGCTTGCCGTAGACGCGATGACGGTCGGGGTGGTATCGCCCGAAGCGGCGCGGTAATCCTCGTATACCTTGACCGCAACGGCGGTGTGGGTGTCGGCCAGATAATGCTCTTCCGTCCACAGCTTGTGGATTTCCTGTGCGGTCTGCGCATCGTCGCAGAAGCCTGCCGCAAACTCGGCGCTGATCTTCTCGGCCATTTCCGCCGGAATCGTGTACTTGCCGGCTGCGCTCAGCTGCGCCATCAGATCGGCAACCACCTTGTCATTCTGTCCGGAAACAAAGAACAGCAAACGCTCCAAATTGGAAGAAATCAGAATATCCATGGACGGCGAAGTGGTCACATGGAACGGACGGTTGCGGTCGTAGGTGCCGCCGTTCTGGAAGAAGTCGGTCAGCACGTTGTTTTCATTGGAAGCACAGATGAACTTGTTCACCGGCAAGCCCATCTCCTTGGCGATGTAGCCCGCGAGGATGTTGCCGAAGTTGCCGGTCGGCACGCAGATGTTCATCTTGTCGCCCATCTTCAGCGCACCCGAATTCACCATGTCGCAGTACGCGGACACGTAGTAGGCGATCTGCGGCGCCAGACGGCCCCAGTTGATCGAGTTGGCCGACGAGAACATCATGCCCTGTGCGTCCAGCTTGTCCGCGGTTGCCTTGTCGGTGAAGATGCGCTTGACCGCACTCTGTGCGTCATCAAAATTGCCGCGAATGGCGACAACCTGCACGTTTTCACCCTTCTGGGTGGTCATCTGCAGCTTCTGCATGGGCGAAACGCCGTCTACCGGATAGTATACCATGATCTTGGTGCCCGGCACGTCGGCAAAGCCCTCCAGCGCTGCCTTGCCGGTGTCACCCGAGGTGGCAACCAGAATGCAGGCGGTGCGGGTCTCCCCGATCTTCCCAAGCGACGCGGTCAGCAGATGCGGCAGCATCTGAAGCGCCATGTCCTTGAAGGCGCAGGTCGGGCCGTGCCACAGCTCCAGAATGTGCTTGCCGTCCGCGAGGTCCACGACCGGCGCGGTGTTCGGGCCGCCGAACTTGACGTCGGCATAGGCCTTTTCGGTGAAGTCGGCCAGCTCTTCCGCGGTAAACTCGGTCAGAAATTTGCCGAGGATGCGCGCGGCGCGCTCCTTGTAATTCATGCCCAGCATGCTTTCCAGCTCGGCCGCGGTCAATGCCGGAAATTCAGTCGGGCAGAACAGGCCGCCGTCCGGTGCGATACCGGTTGCGATGGCCTTGGCTGCGCTTACGCGCAGATCCGCATTGCGGGTGCTTACGTAGTCCATATTTATCCTCCATTTATTTTATAACATTCTATGGATAAAGGCGGCGGCGTTGTCATAAAACAGCGCATGCACCGTACTTTCCAGGTAATTATGACGCAGAAGGGTTTCCGCGAGGGCTTCCAGATCGCGTGCGCCCATGATGCCCGCAGGCAGACGGTCGCAGCCGTCAAAATCGCAGCCGAGCGCCAGACAGCTTTCGCCGCCGAGCGCCATGAAATGCTCAATGTGGCGCAGCGCATCGTCCAGCGTCGCAGGGGTTCCGTCATCCCGCAGGAACGGGCTATACAGATTGATGCCGCACAGGCCGCTGCGCCGGACGATCTCGGAAAACTGCAAATCGGTCAGGTTGCGCAGGTGGCTGCACTGTGTACGGCTGTTCGAATGGCTGGCCACTAACGGCGCCTCAGTCTCGACGCACAAATCCCAGAACCCGCCTTCCGACAGGTGAGAAACGTCCACAATCACACCCATGTGCACGAGTTTGTGCACAAGCATCCTGCCCTTTGCGGTCAGGCCGGCGTCGTTGTCCACCGCCGCGCCGCAGGCATAGGCGTTGCGGTAGTTCCAGCTCAGCGTTACCAGCCGCACGCCCGCGTCGTAGGCGCGTTCCAAATGTTCGTCCGAGGTTAGCAGGTCGGCGCCCTCGATGGACAGAAAGGCCGTGGCCTTGCCCTTTGCTTTTGCATGGTCGAAGTCCTCGCTGTCATAACAGAGCGTCAGCCAGTCGGCGTTTTCACGGAACTGTGTTTTGGCTTCTGTGAGCAGGGCATCCAGCCGCTTTTCCGGCGGCAGATCAAACAGCACCCGCTCGCGCTTTGCACCCGCAGGCGCTTCCGCACCGCAGAACAGCGCGAAAAACTGCGCATAGTGGCCATAGCGCGAGACCTTTTCACGGTCGATCATCAGATCATTTTCGCGCAGGCGCCTGCCGGTCTCATAGCATTCAAAGATCGTGTCACAATGCAGATCGAAATAGTTCAAAAAAGGTTCCTCCTCATGCGTCAAACGCATTTTCGAGGTGATGAATGGCGGATGGGGTCTGCGCATTCTCGGGCAGATAGACCTCAATCACGTCAAAGCGCGGTTGAAGCCCAGTCGGGTGGGTGCTGAGCCATTCCTCCGCAGCCAGAATCAGCTTTTTCTGCTTGGTCGGGCCGACTGCTTCACAGGCTGCGCCGAAGCGCGTTCCCTTGCGCAGCTTGACTTCCACGAACACCAGAAAGCCGTCCTTCTCCGCAATCCGGTCGATTTCTCCGAACCGGGTACGGAAATTGCGTGCCGTGATCCGATAGCCGTGTGCGGTCAGAAACTGTTCCGCAAGCTGTTCCCCGCGCGCGCCGCGTGTCACGGCTTTGCCTCCGGGTGCTTATCGTAGAATTTCTTCAGGAAGGTCATGCGGTGAATCGGGCTGGGGCCGTGCGCGAGAATGGCTTCGTAATGCGCCTTGGTGCCGTAGCCCTTGTGCTTTTCAAATAGATATTCGGGATACTTGGCCGCATATTCCAGCATAAGCCGGTCTCGCGTGACCTTGGCCAGAATGGACGCGGCCGCAATGGACGGGCTTTTCGCGTCGCCGCCCACCACGCATTCATGCGGGATAGTCAGTCCTTTGCTGCGGTTGCCATCCACGAGCGCAAAATCCGCCGGAACGGGCAGCCCTTCCGCCGCGTTTTTCATGGCGAGGAAGGTGGCTTCCAGAATGTTGATTTCATCGATGGTCTGGTGATCGACCAGCGCAATCGAGTACGCGAGCGCCTGTTCCCGGATCACGTCAAACAGCTTCTCCCGCTTTTTTTCGGTCAATTTCTTGGAGTCATCCAGACCCTCAATCGTGCAGCCGAACGGCAGAATCACTGCCGCCGCGCACACCGGCCCGGCCAGCGGGCCGCGTCCGGCCTCATCGATGCCGCAGACAGCCGAAAAGCCCCGCGCTTTTACCGCATCCTCAATCTCCCAGCTCAGCATCAGCATATTCCTCCGGGGTTTCAAGTGTGATACGGCCCAGTACGCCGCCGCGGTATTCGTCGAGAAACACGCGCGCCATGCGCTCGGTATCAATCTCGCCGCCGCGCATCATAAAGCCGCGCTTTTTGCCCGCCTGCTCCAAAAGCATATAACCCAGAAAATCAACTTCCTCATCCGGGTCGGGCAGGGTCAGTTTGTACCGATTGACAATGGTTTCAGGTGCACGCACCGCGAGAATTTCAAACAGCTTGCACGCGAGCGTTTCCACATCCAGAATATCATCCTTAACCGCGCCGGTCGAGGCCAGCAGCAGGCCGGTGCGCTCATCATCGAACTTGGGCCATAGGATGCCCGGCGTGTCCAGCAGGTCGATGCCGTCCCCGACGCGGAACCACTGCGCGCCGCGCGTAACGCCCGGCTTATCGGCCGCCTTGGCCGATTTGCGGCCCAAAATACGGTTGATAAACGTCGATTTGCCGACATTCGGGATGCCGACCACCATGACGCGCACCGCGCGGCCGGTCTGACCCTTTTCATTCCACTGGGCGATTTTGTCCGCGAGCACTTCACGCGCCGCGGCCGCGAATTTCTCTGTGCCCTTGCCGTGCTGGCTGTCGGTCTCGATGACCGCCCAGCCCTTCGCACGGAAGTAGGCCGCCCAGCGGCGGGTCTGCTCCGGGTCAGCAAGGTCGATGCGGTTGAGGATAATCATGCGCGGCTTGCTGCCCGCAATCTCATCCATATCCGGATTGCGGGACACCATCGGAATACGTGCGTCCACAACCTCGCATACAATATCAATATTTTTCAGGTTTTCGAGCATCTGGCGGCGGGTTTTCGCCATATGCCCGGGATACCACTGAATATTCATGAAGTTTTTCCTCCGAAGTTTTCGGGCGGCCAGGCAACGGCCAGCACATGGCCGATTACATACCGCTCATCAACCATACCGAGCGCCGAATTGCGGCTGTCGGTCGAGCCGTTGCGGTTGTCACCCATGACGAACAGGCAGCCCTCCGGGACGGTCTGCGGGAAGGTCATATCCTCCCGGTTCATCGGCAGTGTAAATTCGTTCGTGTACGGCTCATCCACCTGCTCGCCGTTGACGTAAACGCGGCCAAGGGCAAAATCAATATCAATTTCGTCGCCCGCAGTGGCGATGACGCGCTTGACGATCGGGCCGTTCATAAAGCTCGCCTTGTTGAGCACCACGATATCGCCCTTTTCCGGGGTGTAGCCGAGGTTGCTGACCACCATCACATCGTGGTCATGCAGAGTCGGGAACATCGAACTGCCATCCACGCCGATCAAACGCACGACAAACGTAAAAAGTAATACAATAAAGATCAGGGACAGGATCAGCGCCTCGCCCCAATCGTAAAAACTGCTTTGAAAGCGGCCCTTTTTTTCCGGCTTTTGTTCTTCAAAAGGCTCCGGGCGTTCTTCCATGACTCGTTTCCTCCATCTTACAAGTTGCACATTTAATTATACCGTTCGTCCGGCACAGAATCAACAGAAACTTCCCCGGTTTCACTGTCATTTCTCACAAAATGCGGCGCTTTGCGCACACTTTTCCCGGCTGTGCGCCCGCCGTGTGCATTTCTCCGTATAAAAGAGAAAGAGGGAAACCGAAGCTCCCCTCTTTTGAATCCCTTTTAGACCTTCTCTGCAACCTTTGCAGCCTTGCCTACGCGGCCGCGCAGGTAGTACAGCTTGGCACGGCGAACCTTACCATTGCGGACAACCTCGAACTTTGCGATGTTCGGAGAATGTACCGGGAAGGTCTTCTCAACGCCTACGCCGTAAGAAATGCGGCGAACGGTGACGGTCTTGTTGATGCCCGCGTGCTTCATAGCAATGATGATGCCTTCAAATACCTGAATACGCTCGCGGTTGCCCTCCTTGATCTTCGCGTGAACCTTTACGGTATCGCCGATCTTGAGCTCGGGCAGATCGCTCTTGAGCTGCTGCTCAGACAGAACCTTGACTAAATCCATTTTATAGTCTTCCTTTCATCCTAGACATTCATGCCGTATCCTTGGATTAAGGCCTGTTTTCCGGCCGGTACGCAGAGGAATGCCCGTTATCGGTTTTTAATTTTACCATATTCTTTGCCCGGGCGCAAGCATTATTTTTGTTTCCCGGCGCACTTTTTCCCGTTTTCGTCACAAATCGTCATTTTGTCCGGATAGAAGTTTTGTTTCCCTTCTGTTGTTGTTATTTTCAACGAAACGCACTATACTGTACATAGCAGTTTCAATAAATCCCGGTTTCCGCCGCTCTGTGCGGCCAGCAAAGGAGTGATCCCCATGTGGGCTTATGAAAGCGTATTTTATCAAATTTGTCCGATTGGTTTCTGCGGCGCCCCCCGCGTCAACGACGGCGTAACCGTTCCCCGCATCCGTAAGGTATGCGACTGGACGGCACACCTCGAAAAACTCGGCGTGAACGCTGTTTACTTTTCTCCGATCTTTGAGTCGGACAGCCACGGCTACGACACCCGCGATTTCCGCAAACTGGACTGCCGGCTGGGTGCCAATGAAGATTTCGCCGCCGTCTGCCGCGATCTGCACGAACACGGCATCAAGGTCGTGCTCGACGGTGTGTTTAACCACGTCGGCCGCGGCTTCTGGGCGTTCCGCGATGTGCAGGAGAAAAAATGGGACTCTCCTTATAAGGATTGGTTCCATGTTTCCTTTGACGGTAACTCGAATTATAACGATGGCTTCTGGTATGAGGGCTGGGAAGGGCATTATGAACTGGTCAAGCTCAACCTCAAAAACCCGGCGGTTGTCGAGCACATCTTCTCGTGCATCCGCGGCTGGGTCGAGGAATTCGGCATCGACGGCCTGCGGCTGGATGTCGCCTATCTGCTCGACCGCGACTTCCTGAGAGCGCTGCGCCGCTTCACCGAAGGGCTGAAGCCGGAATTCGCGCTGATCGGCGAGGTGCTCCACGGCGATTACAACCAGATTGTCAACGATGAGATGCTGCATTCGTGCACCAACTACGAATGCTACAAGGGTCTGTATTCATCGCTCAACTCCATGAACCTGTTCGAGATTACCCATTCGCTCATACGGCAGTTCGGACCGGAAAATTGGACCTTATATAAAGGGAAGCATCTGATGAGTTTCGTAGACAACCACGATGTCACCCGTGCGGCGTCGATCCTGACCAATCCGCAGCATCTGCCGCTGCTGTACGGCATGATGTTCGGTATGCCCGGCATCCCCTGCCTGTACTACGGCTCAGAATGGGGCGCGGAAGGCCACAAGACGCAGGGAAGCGACGATGTGCTGCGCCCGTGCTTCGACGCACCGGAGTGGAACGAGCTGA
>JBJDZO010000180.1:0-2702 GCA_051868095.1 Butyricicoccus sp.
TCCGCTCCGGAACCGCGAGAACAATTATCGTGTATACAGCTTTGATGATGTGTCAATGCTTGTCCGATGGCACTATCTGCGAACGTTGGGTTATCAGCTACCGGCGGTCAGGAAAATGGCGAAAACGGGGGATAAAACGGATCTTCTTCAACAGATTCAGATCCAGAAGCGTGCTGCGGTCAGTGAGCTTGTTCGAAATACAGCGCGGCTTTCTGCATTGGAGGGAATGGAGCAGAACTTGACAAGGAAGAAGGAAGAAGCTTTCTTTGAAGTCTTGCCGGAGACTTACTTTATTCCGTATTACGACCGAAACGACGGCCTGGAGCAGGATCGTGAAAAACTCCAATTGCTCAGCAAGTGGATGAGTCAGTTTCCGATCTCCTATCCGTTTCACTATCTGAAATATGAAGTGAAGGAATGGCATTTTTTGAAGAGCGGGGTTGCTGTTTCCAAAGCCAATGCTGAAAGATTGAGGCTGCCTGTTGAGAATGCTATGCTTTTTCCGGAAAAGGCATGCATGTGCTTTATATATCAGAGCCAGAAGGTGCATCCAGATCATTCAGACCAGTGTGAGCCGGTGCGAATGCTCAATTCAAAGCGGTTTCGCGAGGTTTTGAATCGAAACGGCATTGTAGAAAGCCATATAATGTATTGGAAAACCCTGAACAACCAGATTGGACAGATGGACAATCAGCTCATTATCAAGGTATATTGCTGTATCTAGTGCGACTTTCATAAAAGGGATTGACTCCCAATACTGTTTATACTGTATACTCTTTTTCAGAACAGATCAGCGCGCAACAGGTCTGAAACTGAGAAAGGGCGAATAAAGATGGAAAAAGTATTTGTGGCATTGTTTGCTGCTGCCCTGGTCATCCTGAACACGGCAGCCTGGGCGGAAGAATCGACCGGGCTTGAAGGATTCGCAGAATGGTATATCAGCAGCGAAAGCTGGATGACCGTGGAAAATGGTCATTGGTCCAGTGATCAGAAAGATCAGCCGACAGATGAAGAAATCGAGAAGATGCTTCGGTGTGCGGTGCTTCCGCAGACGGCTGGCGGCCAGACGACAACATTTTTTGTCGTGATTAAGGATGTCGATGAGCAGCGCAAGATTATTGGTGACAAGTATTGCCCGGTTGAGCAGACATCTACGGAGGGAACGGTAACGATTCTGGTCATGGCGGACAACATTTTGACAGATGAAGAAGGGCGCAGTGATGCAGCTTTCCGTCCGCTCAAACCCAAAAACAGAAATCAGGCTTATTTTGACGCCGGCACGGCATGCGGCGCACTGATGACCGCTGCACAATCGATGGGGTATTATACACACCTCTGGGGAAGCAATGTTGGTCCGAACGCACCCTTTGATCTGGCTGAGGGACAGTATCAGTCCATGTGCCTGTATATGAAGGACGAGTATACCGGCATGTATGGTTATCATGCCGATTATGGCAAGGAGGATCAGATTGTCCCCGAATATACCATGCCTGTGCGCGGCAACTATGTCCTTGTTTGCAGCGTAGTGATCGGCAAGCCGATCAAGGAGGAGAGGGCTGATGTAACGAGCTTTGCGACCTGTCATGGCAGACCGCAAAGATGGGCATTCTGGGACGGTGAATACAACGAAGCGCCGCTGAGCAACGCTTCCTATGCAGTACCTGTCGAGCAGGTCGAAACTGTGATTGAGCTTGCCGAAAACGAGTATCTCGGTGAGGCAAAGGGTATGCACAGCACCATCAAAGTGAAGATCGCCGTCGAAGATGGAAAGATGACTGCGGTAGAGGTGGTTGAGCAGAATGACACGGCGGGTGTTGTGGACAAGGCACTGGTGAATGTGCCTGCTGCAATTCTGGAGGCTCAGTCGGTCGAAGTGGACAACGTATCCGGCGCAACGGTGACCTCTGAAGCCATCAAGGCTGCGGCGACTGATGCGATGGCACAGGCGGGCATCTGAGAACTTCCTGGTTACGGCCTCATGCCGGGAGTGGCATTTGAAACGCTAAACAGAAGCGATCCTCTTTCAGCGAGAGGATCGCTTTTGTTTGACGTATCAGGCGGTGCATGTTTTTGGATGCTTTGAATGCTATGTATCGCAGAGTTTTTTCATTGCAGAATGCTGCACATTTTGTTCAGAAGCTAAAAACAGGCAGGAGAAAGTAGAATTCCCCTGCCTGTTTGATTACACCGGAATCATTGCACGCCGATGCCGTGCTTGACGCGGTCGCGCTCCTCGGCGCGCTTGGCGTTGTTGAAGCGGTCCAGCGTGCCCACCAGATAGCCGGTGATGCGGCGGATGCGGTGGAAGGGCTGCTGCTGATAGTGATAGGCCAGCTCCACATACTCGCCGTCCACGCGGACGTCGATGACGTCGGGCTCGCGGCCGTAAAGCTCCGCCCCGCGGGCAATGTAGGCGTTTATCTCCTCCTGCGGCAGCGTGCCGCCGGTGACGTTGACCGTGCACATGGTGAATCCCTCCATATCTTGTGTCTGTATCTGTATTATAGCACAGAATGTTGCGATGTAAAGCGGAATCTGCGCGCGGGACAAAAAATCCCGCGCAGGAAATCCGCTGCGCGGGAAGGCGTTATTTGGCGACGTAGCCGATCTTCTTCATCAGCTTCTGCAGCGTGCGCTCGGCGATGGCGCCGGCGCGCTGCGCGCCCTCGCGGTAGACCTCTTCCATGTACTTCTTGTCCTTC
>JBJDZO010000181.1:0-11964 GCA_051868095.1 Butyricicoccus sp.
CGGAAGCTGAACGAAATCACCTTTCCGTACATCCGCGCCGCGTCGGAAGCCGCGTTTATGGAACTTGCGCAGAACGGGCATACTATCATCCTGTACGATGCGCCGACGCTTTACCAGACCGGTGCGGACGCGCTGTGCGGGGACGTAATCGGCGTAATTGCTTCACGTGAAACACGTATTGCGCGCATCATTGCCCGGGACGGTCTGGCGCGGGACGCCGCAGCCGCGCGCATCGACGCGCAGCCGGACGCGGACTTTTACCGCCGTCGCTGCCGGTTTGTCATCGAGAACGACGGCGATCTGGCCGCGCTTGAGCGGCAGGCACAGGAGGTCTGGGCGCAGCTCAATGGAAAATAACGAATTTATCACATACAAGGAGCGAGAACAATGACTTCGGAAGAACTTTTTTACAGCAAAAAGCCGGGCTTTGACAAAACCGACTGGGACAAAGCTTCGGACTATGCGGAGGGCTACAAATCCTTCCTCGACATGGGCAAAACCGAGCGGGACGCGGTGAGCGCGGTGGTCAACATCGCCTATGAGGCCGGCTTTGAGCCGTACCGCCGCGGCATGGAACTGAAGCCGGGCGACCGCATTTACCGTGTCAACCGGGACAAGAGCGTCGCGCTCGCGGTGATCGGCGAGGACAGTCTGGAAAACGGCATTCATCTGACTGCCGCGCATCTGGACGCGCCCCGCATCGACATCCGCACCGTACCGCTCTATGAACAGGAAGGCATGGCGTTTTTCAAGACCCATTATTACGGCGGCATCAAGAAGTACCAGTGGACGGCGATTCCGCTTGAACTGCGCGGCGTGGTCTGCGTATGCCGGAACGGCAAGATGATGAAGGTAAAAATCAGCATCGGCGCCGACCCGTCCGACCCGAAATTTGTCATCACCGATCTGCTGCCCCATCTGGCAAGCAAGCAGATGCAGGAAAAGATGGTGGACGGCATCAAGGCCGAAAACATGAACATCCTGATCGGCTCCAAGCCGTCGGATACGATGGAGGAGAAGTGCAGCGAAAAGATCAAGCTGGCCATTCTGGAGCATCTGCACCACAAGTATGGCATGACTGAGGCCGATTTCCTGTCGGCCGAGCTGTCATGCGTACCGGCCTTCAACGCCTGCGATATTGGCTTTGACCGCACGATGGTTGGCGCATACGGCCACGATGACCGCGTATGTGCTTATCCGGCTGCAACCGCGCTCATCAGTCTGGAGGGCACGCCCAAGACCACAGCGGTTTGCCTGCTGGTGGACAAGGAGGAAATCGGTTCGGACGGCGTGACCGGCATGCAGTCGCGGTTCTTTGACACCTTCATGGCTGACCTGTGCCGTGCGCAGGGCGTGTATCCCGAGGTCTGCTATGAGAATTCGGTTTGCCTGTCCACCGATGTGTGCAATGCCTTTGATCCGAATTACGCCGAGGTTTCCGAGCCGCGCAACGATGCGCGTCTGAATTGCGGCTTTGCGCTTATGAAATACAGCGGTGCACGCGGCAAGAGCGGCACGAGCGATGCTTCCGCAGAATTGATGGCGCGTGTACGCCTGATTCTGGACGGCGCAGGCATCGCGTGGCAGACCGCACAGCTCGGTCGTGTCGATCAGGGCGGCGGCGGCACGGTCGCCATGTACCTCGCCAACCGCAACATCGACACTGTCGATGCGGGGGTGCCGGTGCTGAGCATGCACGCGCCCTTTGAGGTCATTTCCAAGGTCGATCTGTACAGCGCCTTCCTCGGTATGAAGGCCTTCTATCAGGAATAAAAAAAGCGCCTGCCGTACAAACGCTTGTGCGGCAGGCTTTTTTTATTGTTTGGTGTTGTATTCGTAGGTTTCGATCTTGGCGCCGTCCTTTTTGGGATTTGCGTTGACCGCTTTTTTAACCGAGCCGTCCTTGCCGTAATTGCAGATGACCAGCTCGCCGCTTTCGGTCGTATACGCGACCGCGAACGAATCGCTGTCCCCAAGCCGGGACAGTTCGCCATATTCGCGGACGTTTGCAATGCCCGCGTTTGCCAGCAGGGAGGGGTCATATTTTTCGTAGCTTTCCTCCTGACTTTTGCCGTCCGCACCCTCGCGTTCAAACGTGCCGCTTTCGGTCGGTTCGGCCGAGGCGGTCGCGTCCGCAAGCCAGGTGTACGCGGTGTTGTTGTCGGGCAGACCATAGGTGTCATTTTCACCCGGACGAACCGTCTGGCTGCTGCCGCCGGTCAGGATGTGGGTCACGTTCAGAATCACCAGCGCACAAATCGCCGTAATGCAGACAGCGTAAAGCGAGTTTCGCTTCATGAAATGTTCCTCCTTGCTGAAAAGACAGGCGCGCCGCAGATTTTACGGTGCGCCTGTTTGCATGCTGTAAAATCAGCCGAAGCTGGATTCGTTTTCGGTTGCGGAAACGCCGCCAAGCAGGCTGTTTGCGAGCGTTACGCACTCCTCATAGGTATGGTGTGCCAGATCGCTCTTAGCCGCCAGAATGGACGATGCCGACATGGACAGATTGGTGACGCCGAGGCCGCACAGCACGCTTGCCATACCGCGCGAACCGGCCATCTCGCCGCATACGCCGCATTCAATGCCGTTGGCCCTCGCCGCATCGGCTGCCATCTTAATGAGGCGCAGCACGCCCGGATGCAGCGGACGATACAGCGACGAAATCTTGTCGTTGATGCGGTCCACCGCGCACGAATACTGAATCAGGTCGTTGGTGCCAATCGAGAAGAAATCGACTTCCTTGGCCAGAATGTCCGCACAAATGGCGGCCACCGGAATTTCGATCATGATGCCGAGCTTGATGGCGTCGTTGTAAGCCACGCCTTCCCCCTTCAGCTGACCCTTGGCCTTTTCAACCATGGCCTTGGCCGCCAGCACCTCTTCGAGCGACGAAATCATCGGGAACATGATGCGGATGTCACCGAACGCCGATGCACGCAGCAGGGCACGCAGCTGGGTCAGGAACAGCTCCTCACGGTCGAGGCAGATACGGATGGCGCGGTAGCCGAGGAAGGGATTCTGCTCCTTCTCAAGCGCCAGCGCGGGCACTTCCTTATCGCCGCCGATGTCCAGCGTGCGGATGATAACCGGGCGGTCCTTCATGGTCTCTGCCGCCTGCTTGTAGGCTTCAAACTGCTCTTCCTCGCTCGGCAGGTCGGGGCGGTCCATGAACAGGAACTCGGAGCGGAACAGGCCAACGCCTTCGCCGCCCATCTCGTCCACGCGCACAGCATCCGCCGGGGTGCCGATGTTGCCTTCAATGATGACGCGGTGGCCGTCCGAGGTCGCGCCCTGCTGGGTGCGGTAGGTTTCGAGCATGCGGCGCTGTTCGTCGAAGCGCGCCTTCTTGCGGTCGAATTCCTCTTCGGCTTCCTTGTCCGGGTTAACGACAATCTCACCCGAGCAGCCATCGAGCAGAATATAGTCGCTGTTTTCAATGATGCGTGCCTGTTCGCCCGCGCCGGCGGCTGCCGGCAGGCCCATCGAGCGCGCCATAATTGCCGAATGGCTGGTACGGCCGCCGATCTGGGTGATAAAGCCCAGTACCGGCTTGGTGCCGACCTTGGCGGTATCGGACGGGGTCAGGTCGTTTGCAACGATGATACACGGCTCCTCAATGGTGTCGATCATGTTGTCAGACACACCCTTGAGCACCTTAAGGATGCGCATGGAAATGTCGCCGACATCGGCTGCACGCGCCTGCATGTATTCGTCGTCCATGGCTTTCAGCATGGCCTGAAAATTCTCGCAGTTGACCTTGCACGCATACTCGGCGCATACACCCTCGTCCGCAATGAGGGTTTTCATGCCGTCAATGTAGTCCTCGTCCTCGATCATCATGAGGTGTGCTTCGAAGATTTCCGCCTTATCGCCCAGCGTCTCGCCGGCTTCCTCAATGATGGCTTCAATCTGTGCTTTGGCGGTCTCTACCGCCGCGTCAACGCGGGCCTGTTCGGCTGCAACGTCCTCAATTTTCTGCTTGCTGACGCTCAGATCGGGTTCGCGCAGAACAAATGCTTTGGCCTTAACCAGACCTTCGGATACTCCCAGTGCTTGAATCGTAATCAATGTGTTCCATCCTTCCTCTGAAACGCGGGGGGTTCCCCGCAGTGATGATATGGTTTCCACGCTCTCACGATCTCCCAAAGCCCGGCGCTATCTCCTAAGAACGCCGGACATCCCATCCCGCAGACGGGATAAACTCTCACATATTTATTTTCCATGTTTGCCTCGTTTTTGTCAAGGGTGTACAAAACGTTTTCTGAAAATTTCCACACAGTGGGGGAAATTCACCCAAAATTTCTGCGCAAGACACCCAGAAAATTGACACCATGCGCGCAGATACGCCAAAAGCTTCCAGCAGGCGGCCGTGTGCGCATGGTTCGGATATACTTTATCCAAAGACGCGGCCGATCATGCATGAACCGCCTGAATACCAACCGGCTCCGGCACAGGAGCATGGCTGTTACGTGTCGGCAGAATGCTCAAAAAAATCGGGTGTACTTTGTCGGATATGCCGCTTGTGGAAGCGGGATCTTCCGCCTATAATAAAGTCAAGATATGAAATCGGTTTCACAAAAAACAAAGAGGTTGTCAGGGAGGCATCCACATGGATTATCAAAAGACTGCGGCTGTGCTGCTCGAAAAGACCGGCGGCGCGGGCAACATTGTTTCGGCGGCGCACTGCGCGACCCGTCTGCGTCTGGTCATCGCGGACAACGCCAAGGTAAACAAAAAGGAAATTGAGAACATGGATGGGGTAAAAGGGGTATTTGAAGCGCAGGGACAGCTGCAAATCATCCTCGGAACCGGTGTTGTAAACAAGGTTTATGACGCATTCCTTGCGGCGGGCGGCATCTCGGCCGCGTCCAAGGAAGAGGCCAAAGCGGCGGCCGCATCCAAGGCCAACCCGTTCCAGCGGTTCATTAAAACCCTCGGTGATATCTTTGTGCCGATCATTCCGGCTATCGTCGCTTCGGGCTTCCTCATGGGCATCATGGAAGCCCTGAATTTCATGAACAACAACGGATTTGTTGCAATCGATACCACAAGTTCGATTTACGTTTTTGCAACCCTGTTCGCAAACACCGCATACACCTTCCTGCCCATCCTAATCGCCTTTTCCGCGGCCAGGGTATTCGGCGGAAATCCCTTCCTTGGTGCGGTCATCGGCATGATTATGATTCACCCGAACCTGCAAAACGCCTGGACGGTGGCAACCGAAGGCATCCAAACCATGCAGCCGGTGTTCGGCGGACTGTATGAGGTGCCGCTCGTCGGCTATCAGGGACATGTCATTCCGGTCATTATCGCGGTTTGGGTGATGTGTACGATCGAAAAGAAGCTGCACAAAATCGTCCCGGCAATGTTTGACCTGTTTGTAACCCCGCTTGTTTCGGTCTTTGTCACCGGCTACCTGACCCTTTCGGCCATCGGCCCGGTGTTTAACTTCGTCGAAACCAATATCATCAACGGCATTCAGTGGCTGATTGCCATTCCGCTCGGTCTTGGCTCGTTCGTCATGGGCGGCCTGTACGCCACCACGGTCGTATCCGGCATTCACCATATGTATACCATCATCGACCTCGGCCAGCTCGGTGAGTTTGGCCTGACCTATTGGCTGCCGCTTGCGTCAGCGGCAAACGTTGCACAGGGCGGCGCGGCGCTGGCCGTTGCGCTCAAGACCCGCGACAAAAAGCTAAAAGCCATGGCGCTGCCCGCATCCCTTTCCGCCTTCATGGGCATCACCGAACCGGCCATTTTCGGCGTGAACCTGCGGTTCCTGCGCCCGTTCATCGCCGGTTCGATTGGCGGCGCATGCGGCGCGCTGTATGCGTCAATTACCCACCTCGGTGCGACCGGCACGGGTGTCACCGGTATTTTCGGTGTGCTGCTGCACCTGCACCGCCCGCTGACCTACATCATCGCCATGCTGATCGCGGCAGGTGTCGCGTTTGTGCTGTCGTGGATTCTGGGCATCAAGACCGAAGAACCCGCGGAAGAATCCGCCGCGCCGCAGACTCCCGCGCCGTCTATTCCGCAGAGCGCGGAAGCAGACGTGTGTGCGCCGCTTTCCGGCAAGGTTGTACCGCTCAGTGAAACCGGCGACGAAACCTTTGCCTCGGGCGTGCTCGGCAAGGGCGCGGCCATTGTCCCGGATGAGGGTAAGGTTGTGGCACCGTGCGCGGCGACGGTTGCGGCGGTCATGGGCCACGCGGTCGCGCTCGAAGCCGATAACGGCGTGGAACTGCTTATCCATGTGGGTGTGAATACCGTGGAGCTGAACGGCAAACACTATACGCCGCATGTGCAGGCGGGTGACCATGTCGCACCCGGCCAGATCATGCTGGAGTTTGATATTCCGGCCATCCAGAAGGCTGGATATCCGGTGATTACCCCAGTGATTGTCACCAACGCGGACGATTTTGCAGCGGTGGAAACGGTCGCGGGAACGGACGTGCAGCGTATGGACGCACTGCTTGCGGTACGCAGATAAGGAAGGATTTTTTCACATGAGCAACGCACTTTTTCGGGATTTGAAACGTCTGGTCGCGGCGGAGGAGACGCGGGAGCGCAGCCGGATTGCGGCCGACCCGCACCGGCAGGGCTATCATCTGATGCCGCCGGTCGGCTGGCTCAACGACCCCAACGGCCTGTGCTATTTCCGGGGGAATTACCATGTGTTTTATCAGTACGGCCCGCTTGACCCGAACGGCGGCGTAAAAATGTGGGGTCATTACCGTTCGGCCGATCTGCTGCACTGGAAGCAGTGCCCGGTGATGCTGTACCCCGATCAGCCCTATGACCTGCACGGTGTATATTCCGGTTCGGCGTTCGTGGAGGATGATACCCTGTATCTGTACTACACCGGCAATGTGAAATATGAGGGCGATTACGATTATGTGCGCACCGGCCGCGGTCACAATACCTGCCTTGCGGTCTCGTCGGACGGCGAAACCGCGGACAGCAAACAGCTTTTGATGGACAACGCCGCTTATCCGGCCGGGCTGACCTGCCATGTCCGTGACCCCAAGGTCTGGAAGGAGGGGGACAGCTACTATATGGTGCAGGGCGCGCGCACGCTGGAGGACAAAGGCGAAGTGCTGGTATTCACTTCCGCCGATCGCATCCACTGGACGCACAACGACACATTGACAACACCGGAGCCGTTCGGCTACATGTGGGAATGCCCTGACCGCTTTGCACTGGGCGGGCTGGATGTGCTGTCGGTATCGCCGCAGGGGCTGACCCAGCAGGGCGACTGCTTCCAGAACATCTATGCCTGCGGCTATTTTCCGGACGCGCAGCATACCGACCCGGCGGCCTTTATCGAATGGGACAAGGGCTTTGATTTCTACGCGCCGCAGACCTTTGTTTCGCCCGATGGCCGCCGCATTCTGATCGGCTGGATGGGCATGCCGGACGCCGACTATGGCAACCCGACCGCCGCCCGCGGCTGGCAGCACTGCCTGACCGTGCCGTGTGTGCTTTCTGTGCGGGATGGGCGCATCCTGCGCAATCCGGTGCACGAGCTGGAAGCCCTGCGCGGGGAAGAACATGTCTATGAGACCGGCGAAACCCGGCAGATGGATGCCGGAGAGAAATTTGATCTGGTGTGGACGCCCGAAGGGGAGGAAATCCGGCTTGTCATCCGGGACTGCGCCGTATTAGAATGGAAGGAGAACACGCTTACGCTGTCCTTCCGCAAGGGCGGCGCGGGCCGCACCGTCCGCCGCGCGGCGGTGGACGCTCTGCGCGAGGTGCGCATTCTCGGGGATGCCTCCTCGGTTGAAATTTTCGTAAACGGCGGCGAAACCGTGCTGTCCTCCCGCTATTATCCGGACGCCGGAAACGGCAGCCTGCATGTGGAAGCGGGTGGGGGCCGTGCGCGGGTCTGGGCCATGCAGGCCATGGAAGTCCGCTGAGAAAGGAATACCTTCTATGATACAACTTCTGGCGCTCGATCTGGACGGCACACTGCTCGATTCGAAAAGCGAAATCCCGGCCGGGCACATCCGTGCGGTACGCCGCGCACAGCAGGCCGGGGTGCAGATTGCGTTGTGCACCGGGCGCAGTCTAGCCGATTCCATGGCGTTCAGCGACAAATTGGAAGCCCCGGCCGACTGGTTCATCACCTGCAACGGCGCGGACGTGCGCCGCCCGGGACAGCCGCCGGTGTGCACCGGATATATGGAGCGGGCGGCGTTTGAACGCCTGCTGGACGCGGGCGCGGCACGCGGCGCCGAGCCGTGCATGTACACGCCCGAACGGGTTTACTACACCGGCGCGTTTGAACGGTTTGTGGCCAGCATCCGCGCGCAGGGGCACCGTCTGGACTACGAAACCCGGCCTGATTATGTGCGGGTCGGCTCACGTGCGGCGTGGAACGACGTGCTGACGCGGGAAAGCGGCGCGATCTGCAAGGCCATCCTGTACCACGATGACCCGGCGGTGGTTGATGAGGTGCTTGCGGGGCTGGAAGCCGCGGGCGGCTATGAGCTTGCGCCATCGACCATGTTCGGCGGCCGGGTGAAGAATGTCGAGGTCAACCGTGCAGGCGTAAACAAGGGCACCGCTCTATGCGCACTGGCCGAACGGCTGGGCATCCAGCGGGGCGCGGTCATGGCTATGGGCGACAGCGACAACGATATTGCCATGCTGGAAGCTGCCGGGGTAAGCGTCGCCATGGGCGATTCACCCGCGTATGTCAAGGCGGCGGCGCGGTATGAGACCGCGTCCAGCGATGAAAACGGCGTCGGACGCGCCATCGGAAGATTTGTATTCGAGGAGGATGCAATATGAAAAAAGCGCTTGCAATCGGGGAGCTGCTGATTGATTTTGTGCCGCGGCAGAAGGGCTGCGCACTCGGGGAAGTGACCGATTTTGAACGGGTCGCGGGCGGCGCCCCGGCGAATGTCGCGCTGGCGGTGAGCCGTTTGGGCGGGGCAGGTGTCATGGTATCGCAGGTTGGACAGGATGCCTTCGGCGGCTATATCATCGACACGCTGAAGGCAGGCGGCGTGGATACGCAGTACATTTTTCGCACCGGCAAGGCCAATACCGGTCTTGCGTTCGTGTCGCTCGATGCCGCAGGCAACCGCGAATTTTCCTTTTACCGCAATCCCTCGGCTGACCTGTTCCTGTCCGAGGAGCAGATTACGCCCGCCATGTTCGCGGATGTGGGCGCGCTGCATTTCTGCTCGGTCGATCTGGTGCCGTGGCCGGTGAAGGATGCCCATCGCAAGGCCATCCGGCTGGCGCGGGAGGCGGGCGCGTTCGTGTCGTTTGATCCCAACGTGCGGCTGCCGCTGTGGGACAGCGCGGAAAGCTGTCAGGCCGCCATCCGGGAATTTTTGCCGCTGGCCGATCTGGTCAAGCTGTCGGACAACGAAATTGAGTTTGTCACCGGCTGCGCGGACGAGCGGGAAGCGGCTCGGAAACTGCTTGCGGATGGCTGCAAAATGGTGCTCGTCACCAAGGGGCCGGACGGTGCGGCGGTCTACACGGCACAGACCGAAGCACAGGCGGCAGCCCGTCCGGCACAGGTCGCGGATACGACCGGCGCGGGCGACTGCTTTGCCGGGTCGTTCCTGTATCAGCTGCTGCGGGATGGTGTTTCCCGTGAAACGCTTGGTGCGCAGGACGCGCAGACGCTCGCGGGGTATCTGGATTTCTCGGCGCGGTGCGCGGCATTTACCTGCGGCCACAAAGGCGCGGTCATGCCCACGCCGGACGATATCACCTGACAAAAAAATCCTTCCCATGCGGGAAGGATTTTTTTATGACCCGGATTTGTCGGCGGGCTTGCAGATGAGCGCGAACAGGCAACCAAACACAATCGCGGCCGCAATGCCGCCCGCGGCGCCGGTCACACCGCCGGTGAATACACCGAGCAGACCCTGTTCGGCCACGCCTTTGGCCACGCCCTTGGCGAGCGAGTAGCCGAACCCGAGCAGGGGAACGGTCGCGCCCGCGCCGCCCCAATCGACAAGCGGCTGATACAGCCCGCAGCCGGTGAGAATCACGCCCAGCACCACGTAGCTGACCAGAATGCGCGCCGGGGTCAGCTTGGTTTTGTCAATCAGAATCTGCGACAGCGCACAGATTATACCACCTGTAATAAATGCGTTTAAATAATGCATTTTGTTAATCCCTCCGTTCGATCACGACCGCGTGGCAGATGCCGGCAATCGGCTGCCCCTGCTGGATGGAGGTCGGACTCATGAGCGCACCTGTGCCCGCAAAGACCAGTCGTTTGAGCTTGCCGGCCTGCATGTCACGCAGCAGTCTGCCGCACAGAACCACCGCCGAACAGCCGCAGCCCGAGCCGCCCGCGTGTACGTCCTGATCGTCGCCGTACAGCATGGAGCCGCAGTCCGAGTATACCGGCGTGATATCGACGCCGTCCTGTTCGAACAAACGCACAAGCAGGCTCGCGCCCACGTCCGCCAGATCCCCGGTGACAATCCGGTCAAAATCGCGCGGTTTGGCGCCCAGATCGGTCAGCAGAGCGTGTATGGTGTGGTAAGCAGCGGGGGAAGACGGTATTTTAGGGCCATGCCGCGATTCCGCTCATGCGGACTGCGTATGGTCCCTGATATAGTCCTTCGCGGCAGCGTAAGCGTCCGCGAATTTGAACCGGATCGTAATGCCGCCGCCCTCGTGCACATAGATCATGTCGATCAACTCGACCACGACCTCGCGCGTCAGCGTTTGCAGGCTGCGGTACTTGACAAACTGCGTAAGGAACGAATTGCTCTCATCCACGCCGCTTTGCGCCTTGTCCAGCTGGGTATTCAGTTCACTCAGCCGCGCATCGAGCTGTTCCAGCTTACGCGAAAAACGCTCCTTGAGCCGGTGATATTCCTCGCGTGAGATGTCGCCTGCCTTCCAGTCGGGATACAGGTCGAGCATCATGCGTTCCTGCCGTGCCCGCTCCTGTGTCAGCCGTTCCCGCTCGTCGAGCAGGCGCTTTGTCGAGCGGTTCTTGACACCGCTGCGGTTGATCGCCGCAATCAGCTCGTCCATTTCGACCGCCAGCGCGATTTGCTGACGCAGGGTTTCCAGTACAGCCTGCTCGAGCCGGTCACTGCGGATGGTGTGCTTGGTGCATGCGCCACTGTGCTGTTTTTTGAAGGTCGAGCAGATATAGTAATGATAATCACCGTAGGGCTGTGAGATTTGTTTTCGATTCATCGCCCGTCCGCAGTCCGCGCAGCGCAGATAGCCCGAGAACAAATAGACCTGATCGCGCTTCGGCGCGGTGCGTGTGTCCCGCGCGAGAAGTGCCTGCGCCTGCTCAAACTGCTCGGGTGAGATGATCGCTTCGTGAGTCGCTTCGACCTCAATCCAGTCGGCTTCGGGGACCGCCTCACTGATGTGCAGCTTGTGGCTCTTGATACGGTTTTTGCCCTGCACCATGGTGCCGGTGTACAGCCGGTTTTTCAGGATGCGGCGCACCGAGCTGGACGGCCACAGGCCATCGAGCTTGTCTGCGGCCGGATGGCGGTAGTTCATGCCCTGTGTGCGCTTATAGGCCGAGGGATTGGGCACGCCCGCCGCGTTCAGCCGCTTAGCGATACCAAGGATACTTGCACCGCCGACAAACCAGACAAAGATATCACGCACCACAGCTGCGGCCTCCTCATCGATCAGCAGACGGCTGTGATCGGCGGGGTCTTTGCGGTAGCCGTAGCTGGCAAAGGAGCCGATGAATTTGCCCTGCCGCCGCTTGAGGTCGAGCGACGCACGGACTTTGTTCGAGATGTCGCGGGCGTATTCGTCGTTCAGGATGTTGCGGAAGGGGACGATCAGACTGTTCACGGACTGCGGGTCGAGAAAGCTGTCCACACGGTCGTTGATCGAGATAAAGCGCACGCCGAGCAGCGGGAATACCTTTTCGAGATACTCGCCCACGCCGACGTAGTTGCGCCCGAAACGGGACAGGTCCTTGACGATCACGCA
>JBJDZO010000182.1:0-2676 GCA_051868095.1 Butyricicoccus sp.
AACCCGGCAGTTTCGCCTGAATCCCGCGCGTGATGTAGCGTTTTTCCGTTTTCATTTTGGAAAACCTCCCGAATAGAAAAATAGACCCTGGAGGACGAATCCTCCAGAGTCTACTACTATAATATATATTCAGTTTTTCTTAATTTACAGCCCTTGATACGTATCTTGTAAAGGGGGTGCGGACAAAAATTCATGAGCGCCTGGCTCGCTTTTTTATTGACGTTTACATCGATTTACGCATGCTACCCCCAGCGCAATCAACAGCATAGCCAGCCATGTAACCGCCGTGGGCTTCGGCTCACCGGGCAGTAACGCACTGGTCAATACACCAACCACAGGTACTAGACAGGTATAAATGCCGACAGACGAAACCGGGCTGTGCGTCAGCAGACAGCTCCAGATACCAAAGGTTACTGCGGACTGGAGCGCTAAAAATGCCATTGCAGCCCATCCCGCAGGAGTATCCATGCGCAGCCGCACACCGCCTGCAACCGCCAACATACAGAGTATAAGACCGCCGAACAACATCTGCCAGCCCGCGAGCGTCATCGGTCGGATGCGCTGTGTCAGCCGCTGACATAGGATATTGCCAACCGAAAAAGTCAGCGCCGACAAAAACATGAGGAGATCGCCGGGTAGTGTATTCCCCTGTCCGGAAACGCCGCACATCAGGACAAGCCCTGCGGCACCAATCAGACAGCCAATCGCCTTGCTGCGATTCATCCGATCTCCGGTACAGAAGAAATGCGCGAGCAGTACGCTGAGGAAAGCATTTGTGGTATTTACCAGCGAAGCCCTTCCGCCCGAAAGCCAGTTCATGGAAAGATATAACAATGCGTACTGCGTGCTGGTTTGCAGCAGTCCGAATCCGGCCATGCAACAAAACGCCTTACCTGTATACCGATACGGCTGATGTCCGCGCAGCCCCTCCAGCATGACAAGCAGTGCGCCTGCGCCAGCAAAGCGCATGCCGGCCAGCAGCAGCTGTGCAGCAGTCTGGCCGTCTGTGATGCCAAACGCGTCATAGAGGATCACCATGCACGGGAATGCGGTTCCCCAAAGCACGCAGCAAAATATTGCCCCTGCGATGGTCAGGCCACGCTTATACCGCTGTGCCATCTGCTCCATATGCATCCCTCCAAAACCGAAGGCTTCCTGTCCGGAAGCCCTCGAAGTGTCTCTTATTTATCGCTGTCGTGCGCAGGTCAGCCCCAGCAGAGTCTCTACGCGCTGATCCTTCTGATACAGGGTCATCGTCGAGTCGCCAACGCCTTCCACCGCAGTTGGTTCTCCATTTGCTACCGCACAAATCTTTTCTACAATCGCGTCTGCTACATCGCCTACACCACAGGTTCCCTCCATCACGCCAGTCGCATCGATATCCATATCCGGATTGATCAGATCCTTGTTGCCGCTCACGCGGATAACCGGTACAACCGCGTTGTTGAAACCTGCTGCGCCGCTCGTCCACACAATGATATGTGCACCCATGGCCGCATAGTTGACACCGGCTGCGCCGCACAGCATCGATGCCTCAGACAGATAGAAGCCCGGATGATCCGGCCGATCCACACCATACGGATTGATCTCCAGAATATCCTCGATCCGGCGCGAACCCATTTTATGCAGCGCGCCCATGGACTTCTCTTCGATGGTGGTCAAGCCGCCTACGCTGTTGCCGATGCTCATGGTTTCAATGTTGGTACCTTCCACGCTCCAGCGGCTGCGCTCATTGGCAATCAGCTTCTCAATTTTTGCCGCAACCTCTGGCGTAGCCGCACGCGAAGCCAGCATCGTCTCACATCCCTGCAGCTCAAACAGTTCCCCGCCGATACAGGTTGCCCCCAGATCGACCAGCTTGTCCACTGCCGCGCCCACACTCGGATTGGAAGCAATACCCGAGCTGGTATCGCTGCCGCCGCACTTGACGCCCACGACCAGTCTGCTGATCGGGCATTCTACGCGCGGATGCTGATCGGCTTTTTCCTTCAGTGCCCGCACCTTTTCGATGCCCAGTTCCACCGCTGCACGGGTACCTCCGACCTGCTGACAGGTCAGCGTATCGACCGCCTGACCGGCTGCCGCAAGCGGCTCGGCAATCTGTGAGGGCAGGATGCTGCCGCAGCCCATGGCTACGACCAACACGCCCGCTACATTGGGGTTGCGTCCTACGGCGATCATTTGCTGAAAGGTTTCCTCGTTGCCGCCCAGCATACAGGTCAGCCAGTTGGTCAGAACAACCGCCTCATCAAAGGATTTCGCAATCGTGCGTACAATCCCTTCGCAGCATTCGTCCACCGCAATCAGCAGCAGTTTGTTACGGATGCCGATGTCTCCATTCGGCCGCTGATATCCGGTAAAAGTCATGGTTCTACCTCCTCGATATGCATCTGGCGCATAATCTCTTTCTTGAAAGCCGGCGGAATATCGACTGTGCGGCTTTTGACGTTATGTACATGTACCAGCCACCCGCATGGAATATCATGCGTACACAGTCCGATGGGAGCGCCGTATTTCACAAGAAGATCGCCTTTTTTCAGCGGACAAAGCGCAATTTTATTGCCGAACGGAATATCTTCCGATGCGGTCATGGTATATAGCAGAATATTTTCCGCGTCGTGAATACCGACCTCATCTCCGCGTTTTACATCCTCCAGCACAGTAGCGACATGATCT